>JAZRPO010000081.1:0-24089 GCA_045649265.1 Eubacteriales bacterium | reverse complement strand
AGACAACAATATTTTTATCTTCAAGCGATGCCGTAAGCCCATCAATTTTATTTCCGTCCTCGCCTGTAAACTCTACAAAGTTTACACTTCCGTTGGAGGTTGTAATATTAAGCCATAATCCGCTTTTTATTTCAGTTACTTTAACTGTAATTGTCACATAATCGGGGCAATCGCCCGTATCGTTTGAAGCACCGAAAACGAGAGAATGCGTTCCTCCGATATCACTCTTGAATGTATAAATATTGCTTTCAAGCAACGTTTTTTCTTCACTGTTTATAAGATAATAGAACTTTGCAAGATTGAAATAGTCGTTCAGGTCAATTTCTATACCAACACCATTATATGTTTCTTTACTGTCTTCTTCAACAATTCGTTCGGGCAGCATTTCGGGTGCTTCGCCTAAAGAAAAATTGATAGTGTAGGTACAACTTCCTTTGAGAGAACTTACATATTGCCCAGTAAGAGTCATAACAAGCTGAGCTTCTCCGTTATTAAGTTTAACCTGCCCTGTATGACCACTCATTGTGCATCTGTTGAGCGATGTGCCGAATTCCACAGAAATTTCGGCGCCGGGATTTGTAAAACCATCAAGGACTATATTTACCGTTGTTCCGTCTTCTGTTGCTCTCTCTACATCAGCACCGCTGATTTTGATATTTGTTGCTTTTGCGTAGTATCTTGAATATGTATAAACATCTTTATCAGTTATGTCGATAACATTATCCGTAACATCAAGAGTGGGGATTTCTGTTACTGTTATGGTTGATATATTACTTGTAACAGCCATTCCTTCGCAGGATGCTGTTGCATAGTAATAAGTTGTGCCGATTTCATCCGTTGCAGGGGTAAAGCTATTATCGGTTGCTCCATCAATAGCCTCGCCGTCGTCTGTGCTTTCTTCATCATTCTTATACCATTGATAAAGAACTTCATCTTCGGTTATGCCGGTGTACTCTACATCAAATGTTAAATCTGTTGCAGTTTTACCTTGAATGTATTTTACCTCGGATTCGATAAGATTTGTATTTATTTTGAGGGATGGAGCTTCTACCGTCACAGTTGCTATATTACTTGTTTTAGTTAAATCATCGCAGGATGCAACGACATAATAATATACAGTACCGATTTCATGTGTATCGGGAGTAAAGCTTTCCTCGATTGCTCCGTCTATAGCCTCGCCGGTTTCTGTGCTCTTTTCGGTGTTCTTATACCACATATACGTTACGGTATTTTCGGTTTCACCGCCAATATATTCTGCCGAAACTGTCAAAGGTAATGACGGCTTATCCTGAACATATATGATTTCGGTTTCGGAAAGATTTGAGATAAACTTTAATGCAGGTCCGGAAGGTCCTTCGGTGGTAAAATTGATAGTATAAGTGCCACCTCCAACAGCCTGGGGTCCCATAGCTACTCTGAACTGATAGTTCATTGTTCCTTCGCCATTTTTCAAAGTGCAGGTATTTCCCATATGTTGCAATATCCCTTGACCGCTTCCCACTAAGCCCGCCTGCAGCTTTGCAGACGGATCGGTATCATCTGACAAGACTATATCTATTATTGTACCATCCTGCTCGGCACTTACAATAGATACCGGTTCATAAGTTCCTTGGAAATAAACTTCCAAATGTTTCAAAGTATATGGTCCGGCTTGTGTATCGGTAATATCTACATTGTTACCGTTAACCGGCAAGGATGCCGCAATGGTCATAGGCATCATACTAATGACCATAACAAGTGCCAAAAGTACACTTAAAATCTTCTTCAATTTGTTTCATTCCTTTCAATTCATCACTTTTATTGCTTGCGTTTTCACCTCCGTAGCCGCAGGCAATAAAAAAACTGCGGCAATTTTTCTTTGAAAAATTACCACAGCTGAGTTTTTCTGTGATGAATCACAATTCAGATGAGAATATGGGACAAAGCCCTTAAACATTACATTTCAGCACCTCAATCTGAAAACATCATTCCTATGCAAATGAGCACTTACGGAATAATATCAAAGCAGGTCTTGTGACTCGCACCATATAGACAAAGCTGTCCGCATTTTTATATCCTGCCTTCTCAGTTTCCCAATGACTAGCTTTCGCTAACGGATATAAAAACTTCGATGCACACACCGACAGTAAACCGCAGGGGATTCTCACCCCATTCCCTTTTCGCCGACTATGCCTTGTAAAACCTGTTGCGGCATAGCCGACACTCTGTGTGACGGTATTGAATTTTACATAAACATCATAGCATACACAGATGAAAAAAACAAGCAGCATTTAAGCTTCGCTGCCTGATTTCATTTTTTTATCCTATTCATCCAGAGGCTCCGGTGGCTGCTTTCTGCTTTTAATGAAATCAAGATATCCCCACTCATAGAATTTCTTGATGAGAGCCACAAGAATCGGTGTAAACATACCGAGGATTCCGAAGAGTTTAAGACCGATGTATATTGAAATAAGCGTTGCGAGCGGGTGGAGTCCGATATGCTCGCCCACAATCTTCGGTTCGATAAGGTTTCTGACTACCATAACAACTCCATAGATAATTGCAAGGCCGATTGCGAAGATGTAGTTTCCAGAGAAAATGGAGATTATCGCCCATGGCAAAAGCACCCAGCCTGTTCCGAGAATGGGGAGCGCATCAATAATTGCAATAACCGCGGCGATGAGCAGCGAGTTTGGAACTCTGAGAATCGAAAGACCTATGGAAAGCTCAACAAACATAATGCAAACGAGAATCAAAACAGCGCGGATATAGGCAAGAAGTGTTTCGGAAAGCTGATTGCGGGTGCGCTTGTAGCTGATTTTCCAGCTTTTCGGTGCAATCTCCAAAAGCTTTTTCTTTAATGTTTCATAGTCACTGCTGAAAAAGTAGGTAGAAACAATTGCCGCAATAACAAAAATAAGGATTGACGGCAGAACTGATGCAATGTCGGCAGTGTAGGAAACAATCGGAGCGATGAGGTTTCTGAGAGCGGAAATAAGCTCTGAAAGCCAGCCTCCGATATTTGTGTAAATAAAATCCTGCAAGTCAAGCGGAAGTCGCGAAAGAATATTAATGAACATTAATTTGAGTTCTTCAACAAGAAGGTCAATATCAAGAGTGCGAAGCTTTTCAAAAAGAGCGATGAGCGCTCGCGCAAGCTTGGATGTCGCAAAAAAGACAAGGGTTCCGATTATGCCATAAAAAAGGAGCGTAAAAAGAAGACTTGCAAGCGGGCGGGGAAAACGAAGCTTCTTTTGAAAGAAGGAAACAGGGCGCTCTATAATGCGCGAGAACAGAAACGCAAGAATGAACGGAGAAAACCACGGCAGAGCATATTTGAAAACCAGCCATAACCCCAGAACTCCGAGCACAATATAGAGAAGCGTAACAAAAAAACGCAAATGCTTTTTTTCAGACATAGATTTCACCTACCTTTTGAGTATATTATATATCATTAAGTGTGGAAATAAAAGTTTTTTTTTCCAGTTTAACAAAAAAATAAAGATTTAAAAATTTTGGAATTTACCCTTGAATAAAAATAAGAAATGTGTTATGATAATATCCGTGATGCAAAAACAAATGACCGCGAAGGAGGGATGTTGATGCAGTCGAACCACAAATATTATATCGTTCAGGACACGGCACTTCCTGAGGTTCTTATAAAGACGGTAAAGGCGAAGGGCTATTTGTCCTCAGGCAGGGTGAGAACAGTCGAAGAGGCATGCGCGCTTGCCGAAATCAGCCGCAGCGCCTTTTATAAGTATAAAGATCTCATCTCGCCGTTTACTGATATGTCCCTCGGGCATATAATTACGTTTTCAATGCTCCTTCGAGATGAGCCCGGGGTTCTTTCGAGAATTCTTGCGCACTTTGCTACATACAGTGCAAATATTCTCACAATTTACCAGACTATCCCGAGCGGCGGGCAGGCTCCGGTAACAATCTCTGCTGACACTTTGGGGATGACAGAGGATATTGACAGTTTTATAGAGCTTGCGATGAAGATTGACGGCGTAATTTCATTTAAGCCTCTCGCAGGGAGATAAATAAAATTAACAATCAGGGGAAAGTATTATGAAGAAAATTGCAGTTTTAGGTTATGGAACAGTAGGCTCAGGCGTTGTTGAGCTTATGGAGAAAAATGCAGAAACGATTGCCGCAAATGCGGGCGAGGCTATCGAGGTCAAATATGTTCTTGATATCCGCGACTTCTCAAACGACAAGAATGCTTCAAAATTCGTAAAGGATTTTGCTGTTATAGAAAACGACCCCGAAATTTCAGTGGTTGTTGAAACAATCGGCGGAACAAATCCGGCTTACGATTTTACAAAACGTGCTCTTCTTGCAGGCAAGAGTGTTGTAACCTCCAACAAGGAGCTTGTTGCAACTCACGGTGCAGAGTTTTTCGCAATTGCACACGATAAAGACGTCAGCTATCTTTTCGAAGCATCTGTCGGTGGAGGTATTCCCGTAATCCGTCCGATTGCCCAGTGTCTTGCCGCAAATCAGATAGACGAGATTTACGGTATATTAAACGGAACAACAAATTACATTCTTACGCGTATGATAAAAGCGGGGCTCACTTTCCAGAAGGCTCTTGCTGAGGCACAGCAGCTTGGCTATGCTGAGCGTGACCCGAGCGCAGATGTTGAGGGGCACGATGCTTGCAGAAAAATATGCATCCTGGCTTCTCTTGCGTTTGGCCGCCACATTTATCCCAAGTATATCAAAACAGAGGGAATCACAAAGGTTACCCTTGATGATGTAAGGCTTGCAGAAAATGCGGGCAAGGTCATCCGCCTTCTCGGCAGATGCAAGCTCGCTCCCGACGGCCGCGTTTATGCATATGTCGGGCCGCACCTTGTCGATAAAAGCTCTCCCATTGCATCGGTTGAAGACGTTTTCAACGCAATTATGGTCCATGGCAACATGGTAGGAAACGCAATGTTTTACGGCCCGGGTGCAGGGAAGCTCCCGACAGCGAGCGCAGTTTCGGCAGATGTTATTGATGCAGTTAAGCATATCGGCGCAAAGAAGTTCTTAAACTGGGCTGATGCATCAGACGAAGCAATCGCAGATATGTCAGAGTTTGAGTCAAAGTATTATGTTCGCATAGATGGCGAAAATGCAAGAAGTGCGGCAACCCAGATTTTCGGTGCAGTCAACTTCATAGATTCGGAGCTTGCCACAGCATTTATCACAGAAACTCTCACCCAGTGCGATTTTGAGAAAAAGCTTGAAGCACTTTCCGAGCGTGTTGACGTTCTTTCAAATATGCGCGTTCTTTGATAGGTAATTAAATAAGCTAAAATTTCTGAAAGGAAGAATTATAAATGAGTCTTATAGTCCAAAAATTCGGTGGCTCGTCCGTTGCTGATACAGAGCGCTTGTTCAATGTAGCAGATATCGTTACAAGCACATATTCAGCAGGAAATGATGTTGTCGTTGTTGTGTCGGCCCAGGGAGATACAACGGATGAGCTTATCGAAAAGGCAAAGGAGATTAATCCTAATCCGTCAAAGCGAGAAATGGATATGCTCCTTGCGAACGGCGAGCAGATTTCAATATCCCTTCTTGCCATGGCAATCGAAAAGCTCGGTTTCCCCGTAATCTCGCTTACAGGTTGGCAGGCAGGAATCCAGACAGGTATGAACTACGGTTCAGCCCGAATCAAGAAGATAGAAACTGAGCGTCTTAAACTTGAAATTTCAAAGCGCAGGATCGTTATTGTTGCAGGATTTCAAGGAATAAACAAGTTTGAGGATATCACAACCCTCGGCCGTGGTGGAAGCGATACCACCGCAGTTGCGCTTGCAGCTGCGCTCGGCGCAGACCTCTGCCAGATATATACAGATGTCGACGGCGTTTATACTGCTGACCCGAGAAAGATTCCGACAGCAAAGAAGCTTGACGAAATTACTTATGACGAAATGCTTGAACTCGCATCTCTTGGCGCACAGGTTTTGCATAACCGTTCAGTTGAGATGGGCAAGCGCTTCAACGTAAATATGGAAGTTATATCCAGCTTTACCCGTAACCCGGGAACAAAAATTAAGGAGGCAAGCAAAGTGGAAAAAATGAATGTTAGCGGCGTTGCCCGCGATATGGATATTGCGCAGATATCTCTCGTCAATATGGCAGATGCTCCGGGCATTGCATACAAGGTATTCTCTCTTCTTGCAAACAAAGGAGTAAACGTAGACATTATTCTTCAATCTATCGGCAGGCGGGGAAACAAGGATATAGCATTTACAGTCCCCAACTCTTCTATTGATGCTGCAAAGAAAATCCTTGAGGACAATAAGGCGAGCCTCGGATTTGAGTCCATCGCAGTCCGCGATGACCTCTGCAAGCTCTCAATCGTTGGTGCAGGAATGGTCAACAACCCCGGTGTTGCAGCTATGATGTTTGAAGCTCTCGCTGCTGCAAATGTAAATATTGATATGATTTCAACGAGTGAAATCAAGGTTTCTGTTCTCATCAAAAAAGACGATTCCGAGCGTGCAATGCGCGCAGTTCACGACAAGTTCTTTTAATAAAACGATTGAAGTTGTTGAAAAAAGGATTTTTGGAGGAATGAAATATGAATAAAAAAATTGCTTTCGTATGTTTTGGAGAAGTAAACACACCTATAGACAGACTTAACTTAAAGCATGATGAGGGGCTTTCGGTCATAAAAAGCCTCGGCTATGAAGTTTACGATGGTGGTCTTGTAATTGACGATCCTGAATATAAAACGGCAGATGCGGCAATAGAAAAGATAATTGATAAGGACTTTTCTGCGCTCGTAGTATGCGTTGCAGGCTGGGTACCCACACACGCCGTTATCCGTGTAACTGATAATTTCAGACACATTCCCATGTTATTGTGGGGGCTTTGCGGATGGAAGGAAAAAGGCAGGATTATAACCACCGCTGAGCAGGCGGGGACAACTGCCATAAGGCCTGCGTTTGAGGCTATGGGGTACACCTTCAAGTATGTATACAACATCATCGGAAAGGATTATCCTCTGGCTAAAATCAATGCCTTTCTTACAGCTTGCTGTGCAAAAAAGGAGCTTAGAAGTGCGCGAGTCGGCACTATGGGATATCGGGATATGCTTCTTTACGGCACACAGTTTGAGGGCAACAGCATGAGGGGCAAAATCGGCGTCGAGGTTGAACCCTTTGAAATGCTTGAAATGGTTCAGAACATTGAAAAGCTTTCCGAAGAGGATATAAAAGCAGGCGTTGATTTTGTCAAGGCAAACTGGAAATTCAACAAAGAGTGTGACGATTCCGTAATAGAAACCGGAGTAAAATACGCTCTTGCCATCGGTATGAAGATAAAAGAGAGGGGCTGGGAGGCAGTTACCCTTTTGGATGTTGACGGTATGAAGAAGCTTGTTGGCTTCCCTCCTGCGATGGTGTTTATGCTTCTTGAGCATTATTACGGCGTATTGACCGTTCCCGAAAATGATATTATGGGTGCTGTTACTCAGATTATGATGAAATATCTGTCCGGACAGACGGTGCCTTATCTTGAATATTACGAATTTTTCGAAAAGAGCATGTTAATCGGTGTTCCTGATTTTGTTCCGGAGCCGGTAACGGACGGAGAAGTAACTGTGCTCCCCGCGGCTTTTGGACTTCTTAATTCTTCGCTTCTTAACGTATCAAAGGTTAAGACGGGGTATGTTACCTGCGCAAGGCTTTTCTATCTTGACGGTAAGTATAAGATGCACGTTTACACAGCAGAGGCAAAGAATCCTCCGGCATGGAACGAATACGGATGGGATGACCCTGCGCCTCAGCTTCCCAGCCTCGAAGTATTCCCTGACAGCTGCACGGTCGAAGAATTTGCACAAAATGTTGCAGGTCAGCACGTCTTGGTGGCATACGGAAACTTTGTTGAGGAAATCCGTGACTTCTGCAAGATAATGGATATTGAATTAGTTATGTAATATTGGAGAGATTGGTATGTATATAGGAATTGATCTTGGCAGCACCAATATTAAGGCGGCGCTTTACGATGAAAGCCTTGTGCTTAAGGGAAGAAAAAGCATTCCCGTAAGCTATATAAGGGAAAACGGATTTGTGGAATTTGATGCTGAAGTATATTTTGAAAATCTCATAAATCTGCTTTCTGAGCTGTGCACGGAAAACGGAGTGAAGTGTGTAAAGGAAATGGCGTTTACAGGTCAGGCGGAGTCGCTGGTGGTCCTGGATAAAGAAGGCAGGCCTTTGATGAACGCAATTTCCTGGATGGATGAGCGTTCAACCGAAGAGTGCGAGGAGCTTTCAGCGCTTTTCACCAAGGAAGAATGCGAAAGGGTAACTGGGCAGCAGGCGGTGCTACCCACGTGGCCTGCAACAAAAATTTTGTGGTTAAAGAAAAAAAGGCAAAGCATTTTTGAAAAGGCTGATAAATATATGCTCCTTAAGGACTATATTGTTTATTGTCTTACGGATAAAATGCTTTCTGATATGTCAATAGCAACCTTTTCCTTTTACTTTGATATCTATGAAAAATGCTACTGGAAGAAAATGCTTGACGCAATCGGAATAACCGAAAACAAGCTTCCGCCCCTTGCAGAGCCTTGCTCGCTCGCAGGAGAGCTTAAAAAAGAAATTAGAGAAAGCCTTGGGCTGGAAAATGCATGCAGGGTAAATTTAGGAACTCTTGACCACTTTGCGGGAATGATTGGAACAGGCAACATCGGAGAGGGGAAAATAACTCTCTCAACAGGCACTGTTATGGCGATGGCAGCCTTTTCAAAGGAGCCGGCGGATAAAACTTCTGGTATTGCCATGCACTACGGCTTTTTGCCCGACACACATATCATGCTTCCGGTTGCGGAAAGCGGCGGGGTAAGTCTTGAATGGTTCAAGTCCTCATGTATGAAGGAAGTTCCATTTTCAGAAATCGACTCGGTATTGGAAGGGCGCAAGCGAAACAACCTTTTGTTCCTTCCTTATTTGGTGGGAACAAATTCGCCTGAGTTTGACAGCCGCGCAACCGGCGTATTCTGGGGCTTAAGGCATGAGCATGATGCTTATGATATGGCATATGCGGTAATGGAAGGCGTCGGATTTCTGCTTAGAAAGAATGTAGAATACATTGAGAAAACGGACACACCGGTCAAGGCGATAATTGCAACCGGCGGCGGCTCAAAAAGCAATCTTTGGTGTCAGCTTCAATCGGATATTACGAAGCTTCCCATTCTCGTTCCGAAGGAAAAGGAGGCTGCCTGCTTAGGTGCCGCAATTATTGCAGCGGTGAGTGACGGGAAAATCGAAAGCTTTGCCGAGGCGGCAAAGGCGATAGAGTTTGAAAAACGCTTCGAGCCTTCGGGTGATGTTGAGCTTAACACGAAATTTGAAATGTTTAACGCACTTTATGAGTTTTCATGTAGCTTGAATGATGGAGGAATGAAAAATGAATAAGTTAAAAATCGGATGGAGTGAGTCAGAGCTCATTCCGAAGGGAGCAAAGGTAAGCCTTGCAGGGCAGTTTTATGAAAGAGTTTCTGACGTTGTAGAGTCCAAGATTACAGTAACTGCACTTGCTGTGGATAATGGCGAGGATTCGTTTGTGATATGCGCCTGCGACCTTATAACAACAAGCTGCAAACTGCTGAAAGAGGTAAGAGCGCGCATTGAAAAGATGAGTGAGCTTCCTTCTGACAAGGTAATAATATCCGCAATTCATGTACATACGGGCCCCCAGTATGCCGAAAGAAGCGATAGATGGGGCGACAAATTAAAGGTACTTGAAAAGTATCAGCCTGAGGGCGTCACATACGAAAAGTTTGCACAGACGGAGGCTGACGATATATTCAAGGGGATTGAGGCAAGAGAGTATATTGCTGACAGAATAGCTGAGGCGGCAGTTAATGCATGGAACAACAGAAAAGAAGGCCTTTATGCCACAGGATTTGGCAGAGCTGCTGTCGGAATGTGCAGAAGAGTTTGCTATGATGACGGAAGCGCAAAAATGTGGGGCGATAGCAACAAGGCAAACTTTACTGCTCTTGAGGGCGGAAACGACAGCGGAATAGAAATGTTATTTACCTATGATGAGAATAAAAAGCTCACGGGCGTTGTTGCAAATGTTGCTTGTCCGGCACAGGTGCTTGAGCATCGCAACTTCATTTCCTCCGACTATTGGGGAAAGGTAAAAGAAGCTCTTAGAAAAGAATACGGCGAGGATATCTTCTTGCTGAGCCTTTGCTCTCCTGCAGGAGACCAGTGCCCGCGTGACATGATTCGCTGGGTAGAGCCCGAAACCCCGATTAACGACCCCAATATTGAAAGAGATAATGTAATTGAGAGAACGGCAGACCCCTCAATGTTTGATTTAAGCGGCTGCATAAAGGCGGCAAGGAGAATTTCCGACGAAATCAAGTATGCGCTTTCAGAGGTTGAAAGCTATAATGCAGATGCTTGTATAGTACATAAAGCAGAAAATATAGATGTTCCGGTAAGGCGTGTTACCATTGAAGAAAGAGATGCGGCAGAGGCGGCGATTATAGACTTTTTCAGTAAAAATAAGGGAAATATTAATTTCCGCGATGTCGCAAAGCTTCATATTCATACGGGAACGATCTCCAGATATGAGCTTCAGCAGACAAAAGATCTTGACACAATCGAGGTGCATTTTATCCGTTTCGGTGACATAGCTTTTGCAACCAACCCGTATGAGCTTTTCCTTGATTACGGAAATCAGATGCGCGCAAGAAGTAAGGCAAAGCAGACCTTCCTGATTCAGCTTTGTTGCGGCTCTAAGGGCTATCTTCCTACCGAAAAGGCAGAAAAGGGAAGCCACTATTCTGCCTATGTATCCGGCGGAACAACAGGTCATGAGGGCGGAGATATGCTTGTGCGTAAGACTATTACCGAAATAAATTCAATGTTTGAAGAATAAAGGATTTGTCATCATAGATTAAGGTTTAAGCAAACAAAAACCTCGTTATATCAGATTTTTTAAAAGTTAAATCACTCCGTAATCTGTATAGTACAGGCTACGGAGTGATTTTTTTTATTAATTGATTTTGAAGAAAGAAAAATAAATCAGTTTTCCTTCCTTATTTTTATCAGCAAAGCACGCCCTTTCCCTACGGAAACAGACGCACTTTTGCCGCTTATTGCCTCGTTGCTGATGCCGAATTGATATTCGGGCGAGATTTCCGAGTGAGAGAGCGGGAACTTCGCATTTTCTATTGTTACGTCAGAACAAACGCCGTCTATATTGATAACCGAAAAAAAGGGAAATTCGGGAGTAATCTCCTTCGGTATATTGTCAACAATCTCCATTTCGGAAAAATCGTCAATTATTTTGCAGGAAAGCTTTCGAGAGTGGAGCATAAGCATAATTGAGAGATTGCCGAGAGTGTGATCAAGCCTTTGTCCGATTGTTCCGATTAAGAGAAAATGGCAAAATCCGCGCCTGAGAGCTTCTTTTGCAGCGAAAAAAGTGTCGGTATCGTCTTTTTCCCTGGGAAGCGCAATAATCTCGCAATCATCGTCAGGGCGGGGGTGAGAGTCAAAATCTCCGATGATGAGGTCCGGTGTTATGCCTAGTGGATTTTTGTGACAAAGCCCACTGTCGCAGAAAATGTAAAAATCATCTGAGCACAACATTTTTTTGATTTCGGAATAATTGTTTATTTTTGCACCGCCGATGATTACACATCGCTTCATTATAACACCGCCCCTACTTCTTGATAGCGAATATATTATACCGCCTCCATATAATAAAATCAAGAAAAACTGCAATGCTTGTCATATATCGGGCAAAACAGAAATATAATTCAGTGAAGCTGAAATAAAAGGAGAGAATGTAATGGAGCTTTTGCTTGATAACAAAAAGAGCGAATATATGCGCCGTGTCGCAAGCGGCAGTGCAATCCACGAGGAAAACACGGAAATAATAGTTTCGGACAAGAGTCCGGATATTATGAGAATTGTCAGGGGTAACGGTAATTTTTTTTTAAAGGACAAAGAGGCTCGAGAGGGAAAAATTTCCGTTGAGGGAATGATTAAAGGAATAGTACTTTACATAGCCGAGGGCGAGCACAGTATGCGAAAGCTCGATGTTGCTGTGCCGTTTTTTCACACCTTTGATGCAGAGGGCGTGACACCTGATTCAAAGGTTATTGTAAAAAGCTGCCTTCGCGCATTCGATGTGCGTGAGATTAATCCGCGAAAGGTTTCCGTACGTGCAAGCGTTGAGGTTTCCTACCGTGCTTATGAACGTGCGGAGGAGGTCATATGCGGAGGTGTTATCGATGCGGATAAATACGGCGTGTGCACAAAAGCGCGCAAGGTTTACGGATACCGCCCGATTATAATCCGTGAAAAAAGCTTTTCAATAAGCGATGACATTGAATTTTCGGGCGATGAAATGAATTTAAGCACAATTCTGCTTGGAGAGGTTTCCCTCACGCAGACAGAGACGAAAATCATAGGGAACAAATCAATATTAAAGGGCGTTGCCGATGTAAGCTATGTATATTCCACTGAGGATGGAATGCTTCATTCCGATGAACGTGAGCTCCCGTTTTCTCACATACTTGATATAGACGGAATGGATGACTCACACGAGCTCTGTGTGGAGCTCGCTGTAACAGGCTTTGATTTTGACCCTCAATATGATGCGGCGGGCAATGCACGGTATATGACTGTCAGCATAACCGGCGAGGCAACTGCAACGGTTTTTGAACAGAGCGAGCAAGAAGCGATTGAGGATGCATATAGTACGATGTACGGCTTCGAGGTTGAGCGAAGAAGCGTTCCTGTTTCAAAATACATCGATAAATTTGAAAAGAGAGCTCCTGTTTCGGAGAGCATCGAAACAGGAAACGGTATAAAACGAGTTCTTGATGTTTCGGTATCTCTGTTTGCTCCGGTAAAGCGGCGCGAAAACGACAATGAGATACTTTCATCGGATGCGCAGATTTTCGTGATGTATATCGGTGAGGATGACCTGACCTATGGCGCGTCAAGAAGAATTTCCGTTGTATGCCCGATGGAGCTTTCGGAAAATCACAATTATGAAGCAAGCGCAAGAGTGCGTGGGCGCAGCTATTCAATAGGCCGTGATAACGAAATAAATGTTCGTTTCTTTGTCGATTTCGGAATAACTGAAGTTGAGAGCCAAAATGCTGCGATCGTTTCTGCAATGGAAGTTGATACGGAAAAATTTACTGACAGAAAAGCCCGCGCGAGCATCACGGTAAAACGTATAAACAAAGGGTGTGATGTGTGGAGCCTTGCAAAGGAACACGGAACAACGATTGAGGAAATAGCTTCTGCAAACGGGATTTCTGAGGAGGGGTATATCCCGTGCGGAAAGATGCTCATTATACCCAAACGCAGATAAAGGTAAGGCGATTATAGGAAAAATCAAAGCTTTCGGCAAAGCAGCATTTGCCGAAAGCTTTTTAACTTATGTAGTTAGTGTTTGGGGATTATTTATTGTTAAGCCTCTCGCCGACCGCC
Source organism: Eubacteriales bacterium (assembly GCA_045649265.1). GTDB lineage: Bacteria > Bacillota > Clostridia > Oscillospirales > JAAYXM01 > SIG480. Next base: position 10,629 of record JAZRPO010000081.1, on the reverse strand, counting down.
CCACCGGGATGAATGAGGGCAAACTGCTCGCTCTGATAGCCGGTCTCCTCAATCAGCGCAGCTTGCAGTGCGTGGAAAATCATGCAAAGAGCGGTTGTGCTTGTAGTGCCCTGCATATTGTGCTTGTCGGTTTCACGGTTGACGTGTTGCTTGATAACAACATCAGCACACTCAGCAAGCGGAGATTCAAGGTTTTCGGTAACAGTAATAATGGAAACGCCCTTTGCTTTGCAGATGTCGGCAATCGGCAAAAGTTCTTTTGTCTTGCCGCCGCGTGAAGCAAATACCATTACATCTCCCTTTTGCATATATCCCGTAGCCCCGTGAACAGCCTCAGCAGGGGAGATGAAACGGGCAGGTCTTTCAATACAACACATCAGATGAGCAAAGTGCTGGCAGATGATGCCTGAGTGGCCGCAGCCGGCAGATGCGATCCTTGTTGCGTTTTTCAGAAGCTCTACGGCCTTCGAAAAAGAAGCATCATCAATAAAGCTTTTCATCTCAACTATGCATTGAGCTTCAATGTCATAAGCATTTTTTGCAGCCATTAAGGCGCTCTCGCTGATCATATCAATAACCTCCAGTTGTAATATGTATTTATAATAATATATTTTGAGTTTTTTTTCAATAGCAAAAAGGGCGAAAGTCGCATTTTTTCACAAGCCACAATATTATATGAAAATATGCCGAATAACGGGAAAATCCTATTGACTTAACCCGAAAGTAGGGGTATAATTGGTGTAAAGGTATTTATGAAGGGAGCGTTTACATAAAAATGCCGAAAAAAAGCAAAATAACGACACCTTTTTTTGAAATAGGTCCGAAATCATACCTCTACGGTGATGATGTTCTGGAGCTGGCAAAGGCTGCTGATGCCGCAAGCAAAAAATACGGTGTCAGCATCATTTTTACAACACCGATAGTAGATATCAGGAGAGTCAAGGAAGCAACCGAAAATATTTTCGTTTTTGCTCCGCATATGGACCCCATTGTTCCGGGAAGAGGCCTTGCAGATGTCCTGCCTGAGTCATTGGTAGCAGCAGGGGCTGACGGTGTTATGTTGAATCACTGCGAAAAGCCTCTCAGCTTTGAGGTTCTGGCAGAAACAATTAAGAGAGCGGATGAAGTTGGGCTTACGACAATTGTTTGTGCAGACTCTCTTGCAGATGCGACAAAGATTGCCTCTTTAAAGCCGGATATTATAGTTGCCGAACCGTCAGAGCTCATAGGAACAGGAGTCAGTGTCGGTAAGGAATACGTTGAAGCGGCTACTCGCTCCGTAAAAGATGTTGATGAAAGCATCCTAGTTCTTACGGCAGCCGGAATAGCAAACGGCAGCGATGTTTACAACACGATTATCGCAGGTGCTGATGCAACCGGATCTTCTTCGGGAATTGCAAAGGCGGAAGACAGGGCAGCTATGGTTGATGAAATGATTGCGGCTGTGCGCAAAGCATGGGACGAGCGTCATTCAAAATAAAACATTCTTCAGGAGGAAAAGAAAATGGAATTTAAAGTATATCAGAAAGAGTTAGAATTGCAGTCAAGGGGTTGGATTCCGACATTCCACGACGTTTCAAAGGAAATTGTCGAAATCGTCAAGGCATCAGGTATCAAGAACGGAACAGTTTGCATCGCATCTCACCACACAACCTGCTCTGTTATGGTTCAGGAATGCTCACACGACATTGATTCCTTTGACCTTGAATATCTCCAGCACGACCTTCTCGACATTATGAGAAAAATGATTCCCGACTTTGCAGAAGAGCATCAGTATCGCCATCCGGGCCCGATTCATTCTCAGTTCGGAAGATATGTTAATGAGCCGGGTGACTACACCAGCATGAACACAGACGGCCACCTCAGAAGTGTATTCTTTGGCAGAAGTGAGACAATGACAATCAAAGACGGCGTTCTTGACGGCGGAGAGTTTGCTCATGTTTACTTCATTGACTGGGATCATGTCCGTGCAAGAAGACGCCAGCTCAACGTTACCGTTATGGGCACTACTGACGATGTAGAAGACAGAAAGTGGAACAACGGCGAGGTCGTCAACACTCTCCGCAAGTACACCGACGAAGAAAAGGCTTATGACGTCCACTACGACCTTCAGCAGAAAAGATAAGAAATTACATACAAAAAAAGCCTGCACTTTTAAAAAAGTGTAGGCTTTTTTATATAACGAAAACCACGCGATGACTGAAGTAGTAAAATAAAAGTAGATACATGGTGGCTTTTCATGTATCTACTTTTACTTGACAAGTTCAATGGCCGCGTAGTTCAAAAGAGGTTAATAATTAAAGATCAAGCTTTAAGTCATTTTCGCGGATCCAACCAATCTTTCTGAAGAATAGGCCGATTGACCAGCAGAGGACAGCGGGGAGAGCAAAGTGGACAAGGAGCATTCCGAGCCACTCGTTTGCACCAATGGCAACGCCACTGTTTAACCAGCCGGTATATGTACCTATCTGCCCGACAAGACCGCATGTGCCCATACCTGAGGAAACGGGAGCGCCGTTCATTTCAAGCTTGAAGATGCAGGTAGAAATCGGACCTGTTATTGCAGAGGTAATAACCGCCGGAAGCCAGCAACGCGGATTTCTGACAAGGTTTCCCATTTGAAGCATACTTGTTCCAAGCCCTTGGGCAAGAAGCCCGCCCCATTTGTTTTCACGGAAGCTCAAAACAGCAAATCCTACCATGTGTGCACAGCAGCCTGCAAGAGCAGCTCCTCCGGCAAGGCCTGTAAGCGAGAGCCCTGCACAGATAGCGGCACTCGAAATCGGAAGAGTAAGCGCAATTCCGACGACTACCGAAACTATGATTCCCATAAGGAAGGGGTGGAGAGTTGTCGCATACATAATAAGCTCGCCGAGAGCTGTTGCAGCGATTCCGATAGGCTTTGCTATAACCATAGCAACAAGGATACCTGAGCAGATTGTAACAATCGGGGTTACGATTATGTCAAGCTTCGTTTCTTTGCTTACTACCTTTCCGAGCTCAGATGCTATAATCGTGATGATTAAAACTGCAAAAGCTCCGCCTGCACCGCCAAGCTCATTTGCGGCAACACCGACTGAGGTGAGCGAAAAAAGAACGAGCGGCGGGCATTTAAGAGCATATCCGATAGCGATTGCCATCGCAGCCCCTTGAGCACCCTTTGCATACGTGCCGATTGTGACAAGCGATTCGATTCCAAGCTGCTGTCCGATTGTAGAAATTATTGTTCCGATAAGGAGAGAAGCAAAAAGCCCCTGCGCCATTGCACCGAGAGCATCAATGAAATAACGCTTCAGAGAAAATTCAATGTCCTTACGTTTTAAAAAAGCCTTAAATTTTTGCAATGTTAAAACCTCCTGAAATTGCCGTTTCGACAAAAATTGTTAAAAAATATTTTACCATATTTAAAAAAAAAGTCAACTTGTTATTGGCGAAGAGAGTTGATTTTTTTTGCCATATTAACTATAATAAAAGGTGCATATAACACTTTTTGATTTAATATTCTTATTTGGAGGAAAATAGAATGATAATAGTGGGGGAAAAGCTCAACAGCTCTATTCCGTCTGTTTTTCGTGCGTTTGACGAGAAAAATTCGGAGAAGGTGGCAGAGCTTGTTCGTGCTCAGCTTTCAGGCGGAGCGAGTTATCTTGACGTTAATGCTGCGGCCTGTATGGATAAGGAATACGAAACTCTCCTCTGGGCATCCGATATCGCCCTTTCAGGCGGTGCAAAGCTGATGATTGACTCTCCGAATGCTGAGATAGTTGCCCGCGCTCTCGATGATTTGAAGCTTGATGATGTAATAGTCAATTCCGTCACGCTTGAAAGTGACCGTTTTGACAAAACCATGAACGCCGTAAAAAACTTTGGTGCAAAGATTGTTGCTCTCCCGATAGATGATGCAGGCGTTCCGCAAGATGCTGCGAGCAGAACAGCGCTTGCTGAGGAGCTCATTGCAAAAATTCGCGAGTTTGGCATTCGCGACTGCGATATTTTCCTCGATGTTCTCATTCAGACTCTCGGCACTGACCACGAGTGCGGAAAAGTGGCTCTTGATACTATCCGCGCCTTGCGCGAAAAGTATCCGGAGATACATATATTCGGTGGCCTCTCCAACATTTCTTTTGGGCTTCCGAAGCGAGCAATTATAAACGGTGCATTCCTGACCGCCGCAATCACCTGTGGTCTTGATGCTGCAATAATGGACAGCGCAAACCCCGACCTTCGTATGACCATGCAGGCTGCGCTTCTTACAAACGGATATGATGAATACTGCATGGATTATCTCGAGGCATACCGCGAAATCTATCCTGAATAAGTAAGGGGAATAAAAATGGTTAAGGAAAAAAGAAAGCAAAGGCTTATCTGCTTCATAACAATAATTGCTTCAATTGCTTTTCTGTTCTTTGGAAACCTTGTCTGTCGTCCTGAGATTTTCAATCAGGGAGAGGAGATTTATTACAGAGCAGAGGTTGTTGAGATTACGGATGAAGAGGAAAACGAGTTCAGCCTTGACGGTGGCGAAACAATGGTTTCAAATAAGCGCATAACTTTCCTCGCGCTTGTTAAGGCAGGGCCGTATAAAGGTGATACAGTTTTTGTTCAACAGGATGTAGATGATATGTATGCATATCAGCCCCGTGAGGTCAAAACAGGTGATGAAATCCTGATTTCGCGCCCTGGCTATGATATTGAAGAGGGAGAGGCTGAGTGGATTTTTATCGAACACAATCGCATCGGAACAATTATTGCGCTTGTTGTCGTATTTCTTCTGTTGATAATTATGATCGGGAGATGGAAAGGTGTCTCGACTATAATTTCACTAATTTTGACGGTATTTGCGATTTTTCTCGTATATATTCCGTCAATCCTCAAAGGCTACAACGTGTATATGATGACGATTGTCGTATGTATCTTTACGATATTTATGAGTCTTATAATAATAAACGGATGGAACAAGAAAACCATATGTGCGATTTTCGGCAACTGTATGGGTATAGCAATATCCGGAATCATAGCGATTGTTGTAAGCCGGGCATTGGAGATTACCGGTATGATAGATCAGGACTATGTAATGCTCACGATGCTTGATTCTCCGGTTAATTTGCAGGCTCTTGTCTGGGGCGGAGTTGTTATCGGTGCGCTCGGTGCAATAATGGATATTTCAATGTCCATTGCATCCGCAATGAACGAATTAAACGATGAAATGCGTGACAAAAACTTCGGGCGTATGCTTCGCTCGGGAATGAACATAGGAAAAGACGCTATCGGCACAATGACAAACACGCTCATTCTCGCGTATATAGGCGGTGCGCTTGCAACGGTGCTTCTTCTTGTAGCGTACAACAAAAATCCATATTATCTGTTTAATATGGAAATGATAATGGTGGAAATCCTCTCTGCCATAGTGGGAAGCATCGGAATTCTTGCAGCAGTTCCGGCAACCGCTCTTTTCTCAGCCTATCTCTTCAACAGGAAAGAAAAAAACAGCAACCATAGTTAAAGATAAATAATAAAGTGAGGACATACCGAAGTATGTCCTCACTTTATTATTTTATCAAAGCTTTTCTATAGCGGATACAAGCTCATCGGGGGAGGAAATGAAAATTTCCGCGCCTGCTGCTTTCAGGGTATCTTCATCGCGGAAACCCCATAAAACTGAAATGCAGGGGATGCCGGAGTTCTTTGCTGTTTCAATATCAACCTCCGAGTCGCCGACATATACCGCAGAGGAGATTTCACTTTCAAGCTGCGAAACAGCATAATAAACCATATCCGGAGCCGGCTTTTTCGGAAGAAAATCGCAGTTACCGAGAGCAAAGCTGCACACGTCTGAGAAAAACTGCTTATAAAGCCCCTGCACGGCATCATCGTGCTTGTTGGAAACTATCGCAAGCTTATGCCCTCGTGCTAGAAGCTCGTGCAGAGCATCAATGATTCCGTCATACGGTGCAGTTTTGTTTGTCTTGTTAATCTCATAATGAGCCTTAAAAGCCGAAAGCGTCTTTTCAAGGCTCTTTTCCTTTTCGCCATCGGGAAGCGCGCTGATAATCAGGTTTTTTGCACCGTTTCCGATAAATGAACGGATTTTATCTCTCGTATGTGTGGGAAATCCAAACTTTGAGAGCGCAAAGTTCACGCTGTCGGCAAGGTCGGAAAGTGTATCGAGAATAGTGCCGTCAAGGTCAAGTATAATAGCTTTTTTATTCATGAGTGGGTGTGGTCTCCTGTTTTGTTTTTTTCAAAGGTTTTGCAAAAATCTCTTATGCAGCAGCTTTCGCATTTTGGGTTTCGTGCCGAGCAAACTGCGCGGCCATGATAAACGAATCGGTGGCACAGCATATTCTGCTCATCCGGCGGAATAATTGCTTTGAGCCTCAGCTCCACCTGCTTCGGGTCTTTTGAAGTGCAGAGGCCCAGTCTGTTTGAAATTCTTATGCAGTGGGTGTCCGCAACAACGGCAGGAAGCCCATAAAGGTCACCGAGAATGAGATTTGCGGTTTTTCTGCCGACACCGGGAAGCGAGAGAAGCTCATCCATAGTGTCAGGAACTCGACCACCAAACCTTTCAAGCAGCATATTTGCCGAAGCGCGGATATCCCGCGCCTTCATTCTGAAAACTCCGCAAGGGTGCACAATTGCTTCAAGCTCGGATATGTCACAGCGCGCAATCTCAGAAAGCGTCTGAAAACGCGAAAACAGCTCTTTTGTGACAATGTTCACGCGAGCGTCCGTGCATTGAGCAGATAGGCGAGTAGCAAAAAGCAGCTGATACGGCTCCTTGTAATCAAGAGAGCATTCAGCCAACGGATATTCGCTTTTAAGCCCCTCTACAATGCCGGGAACGCGTTCTTTTAAGTTCATATGTATAAAACTCCGTTACTGCTCGATATCTTTGTTTTCCGTCTTAGAAAAAAGATTTGTTATGTTCTTGGTTTTAGAAAAGAAAAAGTAGCCTATGCAATAAAAGATAACACCTGAAAACGTGAGTAATGAAAAAAGCTTACCAAAAAACGAAAACAACTTTTTCATATTAATATCCTTTCACAGAGTCGTCTAAGGAATCGTCAAACTTAACCCAATCCGAAACAAGAATGATGGTGTATTCCGTGGGAGTGTTGCGGATTACAACACGCTCTATTCCGGCGTTAATTATCATTCGCTTGCACATTGCACAGGAGGAAGCGTTTTCAACAAGCTCGCCGGTTTTCATATCACGCCCGACAAGAAAAAGTGTTGAGCCGAGCATCTCTGAGCGAGGTGCTGCGATTATGGCGTTAGCCTCTGCATGAACACTGCGGCAGAGCTCATATCGCTCGCCTCGAGGGATGTTGAGCTGCTCGCGCCTGCAATAACCCAGGTCGCAGCAATTCTTGCGTCCGCGCGGAGAACCGGTGTAACCCGTGGAGATGATTGAATCGTGGCGCACAATAATTGCACCGAAGTTGCGCCTGAGACAGGTGCCGCGTTTGAGAACAGTTTCTGCGATGTCGAGATAGTAGTTAAATTTGTCAGTTCGTGCCATGAAAAACACCTCTTTATTTTTGAATTATTTTTCCGTCAGATATTTCAATAACGCGTGAAGCGCGATTTGCGATACTCATATCATGAGTTATAAGAACGATTGTAGTTCCATGCGAATGCAAGTCATGCAGAATTGAAAGCACTTCCTCGCCGGACTGCAGGTCAAGGTTTCCCGTAGGTTCGTCTGCAAGGATAAGTGGAGGCTTTAACGCGATTGCTCTTGCGATTGCAACTCTTTGCTGCTGGCCTCCCGAAAGCTCGAAAGGACGGTGGTGGATTCTCTCCGATAAGCCAACGTGAGAAAGAGCATCAAGAGCTATTTCACGACGGCGCTTTGGCGGAATCCTTGCATATATCATAGGAAGCTCCACATTGTCTGATGCGGTCATATTTTCAAGAAGATTAAAGCCTTGGAATATGAAGCCGATTTCGCGGTTTCGCACTTTTGAAAGGGCTGATTTTGTAATCGAGGAAACATCTCTCCCGGAAAGCTCATACTTGCCGCTTGTAGGTCGGTCAAGACAGCCGAGGATATTCATAAGAGTGCTTTTTCCGGAGCCCGAGGTTCCAACAATAGCCAAAAATTCGCCTTTTTCGACTGTAAGATTAATGTTTCTTAGGACAGAGAGATTCCCCGAGGACATTTCGTATATCTTTGAAAGATTATTGATTTTTATCAAAGCAAACGGCTCCTATCATTACAGTACCTGCCACCGAAAGCAGGCGATTGGCAGGCCGTAATGTAGTTTTTGTAGCTTTGTGATAAGCTATACGTTTGACTTGATGTTAGGCTTGAATCCGAAGCCGAGGACCTCGTGAGTGCTTGTGACAATCATAAATGCATTCTCATCAGTTTCGCGGACGATGTCTTTGAGACGTCCTATCTGATTCGGGTTGATTGCACACATAAGTATTTTTCTGGGCTTATTTGTAAAGGCACCCTCGCCGTTTAAAATTGTTGCGCCATGGCCAACTCTTTGTATGACAAGACTTGCAAGATCTTTTGCTTTGTCGCTTATGATAAATGCAAGCTTATCGGTTGTAAATCCATAGAGAATGCCATCTGTTGCGATTGAGGCTGCATACATTTTGATTATAGCATAAAGAACGCTGTTTACATTCCGGAAAGCAAATGCTGCAAGGAGAACGATAATAGTATCCGTTACAAGAACAAGCTTTCCAATGGAAATCCCTGCGAAACGCTGCTTTGCAACGATTCCGACAATGTCAGAGCCTGCCGTGCTTCCGCCACGGAGAAAAACGAGGCCGATGCCGGCTCCAGTGCCAAGACCGCCATATACTGAACAGAGAAGAGGATCTGTGGTAAGCGGCGGAATCCATTCGGTCAGAGCCATTACAATTGATAAAGACACTGAGGTGAAAATCGTTTTCGTCATGAAATTGCCGCCGACTTTTATCACTCCGAGAACAAGAAACGGGATATTAACCAACAGGGTGAGAAGCCCCATCGAAAGAGACGGGAAGAAATAATTGAGAATCATTGAAATTCCGGTGATTCCGCCCATTGCAATCTGTGTGTCTCTCACAAAAAGGTTAAAAGAGATTGAAAAAAGTGCAGCTCCGACAAACATTAAAAAGTAATCTAAGAGAGTCTTGTTTAAAGAGTTTTTCATTATTTGTTGCAACCCCCGGCAAAAATATGTGATATTATTATAATCTAACAATATAATAATATCACGTTATTCTATACGTATCAAGAATAATTTTAATTGAAAGTGAGGTGTAGGTGTACAATAGTTAATGCTACACATGAATCTGCAAGTTTAAGACTGTGTTTGTTGACAACTGTGCTTGTTTGGGATACAATAATAAGATAAGATTAATAATAAGGCAGGTGAGAATAATGGATGCGGACGGTAACAGAAGTACATGTGAAGGGCGAAGTATGAATGCATTTTTGCATCTTTTATTCTCGTTCACGGCAGGATAATAAATCTGTCGCGAAGAGTTTCGCCCTATTATGTGCCTTTTGTTCTTTACTATTCGGAAAAGGAGGAAAGGGTTTATGGGAGAAACAGCTGCTGCATTTGAAAAAACAATACTTACGCTTCTTGATGAAAGAAAGTTTTCTGTTCTAAGAGAGGTGCTAAAAACAATGGCTCCGGCGGATATTGCACTTCTGCTTGAGAGAGTTCAAAGGGAGAAAATTCCGCTTATATTCAGGCTTCTTGCGAAGGAGCTTGCGGCGGACACGTTTGTCGAAATGGAGTCAGACCTCCAGGAGATCCTTATCAAAGGTTTTTCTGACAGCGAGCTCAAAGAGGTTGTAGATGAGCTTTATGTTGACGATGCCGTTGACCTTGTTGAAGAAATGCCGGCAAACGTAGTAAAAAGGATTCTTCGTCAGGCAGAGCCGGAAATGCGGAAAATGATTAATGAGATCCTCAAATATCCGGAGGATTCTGCCGGTAGCATTATGACTACTGAATATGTCAGTTTTCGCCCTGATTTAAAAGTTTCCGAGGCAATTAAAAATATCAGGCGCTCAGGCGTTGATAAGGAAACAATCTATTCTTGTTATGTAACAGAAAAAGACAGAAAGCTTGTCGGAATTGTCACGGTCCGTCGTTTGCTTATGGCAGATGATGAGGCAGAAATCTGCGACATTATGGAAGAGAATGTTCTTTCTGTTAACACGCTTGATGACAGAGAGGATGTTGCAAAGAAATTTGCAAAATACGGTCTTCTTGCGCTGCCGGTTGTTGACCGGGAAACCCGCCTCGTAGGTATCGTTACTGTTGATGACGCTATTGAGGTTATCACTGAGGAGACAACGGAAGATATTGAAAAAATGGCGGCTATAACGCCTACTGACAAGCCGTATTTAAAGACAAGTGCATTTGAGCTGTGGCGTGCAAGAATACCGTGGCTTCTGCTTCTTATGCTCTCGTCCGCATTTACAGGGCTTATAATAACTCGTTTTGAGTCAGCACTTGCAGCAACCGGAATTCTTGCGGCGTATATCCCGATGCTTATGGGAACGGGCGGGAACTCCGGCAGCCAGTCGTCTGTTGCGGTTATCCGAGGGCTTTCGCTTGATGAAATCGAGCTTTCCGACATTTTCAAGGTTCAATGGAAGGAAAT
>JAZRPO010000080.1:0-41994 GCA_045649265.1 Eubacteriales bacterium | reverse complement strand
ACTTTCGCGACCGAGTATTGATTATATCACACACACCACGCATTGTCAACACTTTTTTTCGCCTTTTTTTAAGCTTTTTTCGTGCCCCCTCGCGTGAGGTGCTTTAATAATATACCACTTCTCACCCTCCTTTGTCAACACCTTTTTTAAACTTTTTTTGAAATTTTTATAATGTGGTTCAATATGTTAAACATATTATTATATGTAAATTTAATAAATTCTATTTAAAAAAGTTTTGACCGTTGATTTTAATAAGTTTTTAATATATAATATCTACATCATATTACGGATTACGGAGGCGCTGTTATGCCCATTAAAATTCCTGACGCTCTCCCTGCAAAGAGCATACTCGAACAAGAAAATATATTTGTTATGACGGAATTCCGCGCTACGCACCAGGACATCCGCCCTCTTCGCATACTCATTTTAAATCTTATGCCCACAAAAATAACGACGGAAACTCAGCTTCTCAGAGTTTTATCGAATACCCCTTTGCAAATTGAATTCGATTTGCTCAAGACTGCAACCCATACTTCGAAAAACACTTCGAGCGAGCATCTTGATTCTTTTTACAAGGATTTTTCAAAGGTGCGCTCTGAAAAATATGACGGTATGATTATCACCGGGGCCCCGGTTGAAACACTTGATTTTAAGAGTGTTGATTACTGGCCGGAGCTCTGCGAAATTATGGAATGGAGCACGAAAAACGTTTTTTCAACATTTCACATCTGCTGGGGAGCACAAGCCGCGCTTTATTATCATTACGGAATCGATAAATCTCCGAGTGATGAGAAGGTTTTTGGTGTCTTTAAGCACGAAAACCTTGTACCCCACTGTCCGCTTCTTCGCGGATTCGATGATTTCTTCTTTGCTCCTCATTCCAGACACACTGAAATTAATGAGAACTCACTCAAAAATTGCGATAAGCTTAAAATTCTTGCATCATCTCCGGATGCCGGCAGTTATCTGATCATGAGCCACGACGGCAGACAGGTCTTTGTTACCGGTCACCCTGAATACGATGCCGAAACACTGGCTTCGGAATATGAGCGTGACGTAAATCTCGGAAAGCCCATAAGCATTCCGAAGAATTACTACGAAAACAACGATCCGAAACTCGCCCCGATTGTCACCTGGCGCGCACACGCACAGCTTCTTTATACAAATTGGCTCAACTATTTCGTCTATCAGTCAACTCCGTACAATGTTGATGAGATTAATTAATAAAACGCCGGAAATTCCGGCGTTTTTCTATGCATAAAAGTCATGTCTTCCTATCGTCATTACAAAATCTCTGTTATCGGGGACCCACGTGCTTGTTGAAATTTGCGGATTAAGAAAGAACAATATATTTTGATTTGAGAGTTTATAATCTTCAAGGCATATTTTTGCTGCGATTACACTCTCCTTTGTTGGCTCATTATTAATTGTGCCATTTAAAACGGGAGTGAACTGCACTCCGTCCTTCGTATCAAAAATTACTTCATATATCGTATTGGGATATTCATCGCTTTTCACTCGGTTTAAAACAACATTCCCGACCGCAATTTTTCCTTCAAGTTTCTCACCCGCACTTTCAGCGCTTATAATCTTTGATAACCAGTACAAATCCTCCTGATTGTAGAATTCGTTGCCCGGAAGGAATGTTTCCGAACCAGTTTTAACAACAGCAGTTTTTGTTGCAAAATCCCATCCTATTTCGGTTTCCAGAATTTTTCCTATACTGCGGATCGGAACATAAGTTTTGTTATCTATTATTACATTTTCGTACCCTGAATAAATATAGCGTTCACGGTTTTCAAGAAACTTATCTCCAATTTTTGCACTTACGATTGAATCATCCATTATAACATTTGCAACTCTGTTCTCGCCGTCCCATACCACTTCAAGGTCTGAAACATCTTTACAAAACGCCTTAATCGGAACGTATGTAACAGAGCCGATAAGCTTAGCACCGTCAAAGTTTTTTCCGTCAATAGTCACATTTGCCGCCATACTGCTGGAAAAAAGCATTATGGCAGACAGAGCCGCCACCAAAATTCGTTTCACACAATCACTTCCTTTCCTGTGTCTGTTTTCCATTGTACATTGAGAAATAAATGATTTCAAGCCTAAACATTTTACATAATTTCATAATTTAAGCAATTCTGGAACTTTTTAAATTTTAAGTAAAAAAACGGATATTAATTCTTTTTCATTTTTTTCAAAAAAGCTCTTGCATTTTTGAGAAAAATCTGTTATTATATTAAATGCTTTTATTGACAAGAATTGAAGGAGGTGCGGCAAATGGCAAAATGCGCAATATGCGAAAAGGGTGCAACATTCGGAATCAAAGTTTCTCACTCACACAGACGTTCCAACAAAATGTGGAAGCCTAACGTAAAACGTGTTAAAGCAATTGTTGACGGTACACCCTGTCATATTTATGCTTGTACTAGATGCCTCCGTTCCGGTAAGGTTCAGCGCGCGATATAAGTACACATGAATGCCGTAGGCGCGGAGCTTTCCGCGCCTTTTTGCTTATTTTTTGAAAGGGAGTTTTATCATGACACTTTCTTTTATTTCACTTGAATCTTATATAACCGTTCTTATTCGCCTTCTTGTGGCGCTTTTTGCAGGGGCTCTCATAGGAATGGAGCGTGCAAGCTCTAAACATGATGCAGGACTTCGCACACACATTATAGTGTGTATTGGTGCAGCCTCCGTTATGATTACAAGCCAACTTATAATAGAAACATATGGTTCAATAACGGATATCACACGTCTTGGCGCGCAGGTAATCAGCGGAATCGGTTTCCTCGGTGCAGGAAGTATTATCGTGAGCCGCAACCGCGTACATGGGCTCACAACCGCAGCAGGGCTTTGGACAACCGCCTGTCTCGGGCTTGTTATCGGATCCGGATTCCTTGAAGTTTCCCTGACAATTCTTATGCTTATTATGTTTACTACATATGTGCTTCGCCCTCTGTCATTAAAACTCCGGCCAACCGACCTTTCCTTTCAGATAGTAGCAGACAAATCAGAAATTTCACCAACTGACCTTACAAAGCTTCTTATCGGGAAAGGCTACGAAACCGTATCCATGAAAATTACAAACGACAAGATTGTCACAGTAATTCAAGTACCTTCTTCAAATGACAAAAACACTTTGATTCTTTCGATAGTTGAAATTCAAGGAATTCTTAGTGTTTCCGAAATATGACAAATAATGAAAAAACAATCCGCAAAGCTTGCTTTGCGGATTGTTTTTTATTGTTTTGCTTCCTTATATGCCAGAACAAAGTTTTTCGCACTTCCAAGCGGCTCATCTTCATTTCTCAGCTTCAACATAAGATACGGTTCTTGCCCTGCATTAAGAAGAATTTTTCCTTTATACTCAGGCCGTGCACATAGCTTGGATATAATATCAAAGCTGGGTTCAACCATCGTAATTTTAAGCGCACCGCCTTTTTGCGTGATGTCGGAGATACCTGCCTCTGCCGCAGCAATTCTCAAAAGCGCAATTTCGATGAGAATCATAGTTTCCTTGGGCGGTTCTCCAAAGCGATCGCAAAGCTCATCTATTACATCATCCGCTTCTTGGCGGTCAGAAATTGATGCAATTCTTCTGTATAAATCCATTCTTGTTTCGCTGGATGCGACATATCTCTCCGGGATATTTGCAGAAACCGAAATATCTGCCGTGCAGACAGTGACGTTTTCGGGCTTTTCGCCCTTTTCTTCCAATATTGCAGTTTCAAGAAGCTTTAAATACATATCATATCCAACGCTTACCATATGCCCGCTCTGCTCAGCACCAAGAACATTTCCGGCTCCGCGAAGTTCGAGGTCACGCATTGCAATTTTAAATCCTGAGCCGAACTCGACATATTCACGGATTGCAGCAAGTCGTTTTTCCGCAATTTCCGAAAGAGCTTTTCCTCGCCTGTATGTCAGATATGCATATGCATGGCGGTTTGACCTTCCGACTCTTCCTCGAATCTGATGAAGCTGAGCAAGCCCCATCTTGTCCGCATCCTCGATAATCAAGGTGTTTACATTAGGTATGTCAATCCCCGTCTCAATAATGGTGGTACAGACGAGAACCTGAGTTTCGCCCTCGCCCATCTGTCGCATAACCTCCGAAAGCTCGCCCTCGCCCATCTGACCATGCCCGACTGCGACAGTAACTCCCGGCACGAGCTTTGCAATTCTTGCAGCGCAGGCATCTATCGAAGCGACATTATTGTGCAAATAATAAACCTGCCCTCCGCGTGCAACCTCACGGCGGATTGCATCAGCAATTATCTCACGGTCATACTCAAAAACATATGTCGCAACAGGGTGCCGGTTTCGGGGAGCTTCTTCCATAATAGACATATCTCGTATTCCTGAAAGCGCCATATTGAGTGTGCGCGGTATGGGCGTCGCGGTGAGCGTCAGAACGTCCACATCCTTTGACATTTCTTTAAGACGTTCCTTATGCGAAACTCCGAATCGCTGCTCCTCGTCTACAATGAGCAGTCCGAGCTTTTTAAATGAAAAGGTTTTCGAAAGCAACTTATGAGTTCCTATTATCAAGTCTATTTCTCCGCTCTTTGCGCCGCGAATGGTCTCCCGATTTTTCTTATCGGAGCAGAAGCGCGAGGTTAGCCCTATTTTCACGGGATATCCCGAAAACCTGCGTGATGCTGTCAGAAAGTGCTGTTGCGCAAGCACAGTTGTCGGAACAAGTATTGCTACCTGCTTTCCGCCGAGAATGCACTTCATTGCCGCTCTTAACGCGACTTCAGTTTTTCCAAAACCTACATCTCCGCAAAGAAGCCTGTCCATAGGGTATTTCCGTTGCATGTCATTTTTAATTTCCGAGACACAACGGAGCTGGTCATCGGTTTCTTCAAATTCAAAAGCCTCTTCAAATTCCTTCTGCCATTCTCCATCAGGCGGAAACGCTTCCCTTTCCATAGCCTGACGCGCCGCATAGAGTTTTATAAGCTCTTCTGCAAGCTCACGTGCTGCGCCCTTTGCCCGGAGCTTTGTTTTCTGCCATTCGCCACCACCGAGTTTTGAAAGCTTTGTTCCCGAATCCTCTCCCGCTCCTATATAGCGTGAGACCATGTCAAGCTGAGTTACCGGAACATACAACACGTCTGTTCCAAGGTACATTATTTTTATATAATCCTTGTGAACTCCGTCAGTTTCTATCTTTGTAATACCGGCAAACCTTCCTATACCATGAAGATCATGAACAACAAGGCATCCCACGCTGAGCTCCTGATAGCTCCCTATGCTCTCTCTGTTCTTCTTATCACGCTTTATTCTGCCATGTTTTTTCGGTGTACGAAGAAGCTGACCTTCTGTGAAAAGCACAAAATCATCGCCGGGATATGAAAAACCTGCCGAGAGAACTCCTTCGCCTATCATGACACACGGTTTTTCTGGAAGGAGAGCAAGAAGGCCATCAACCTTGGCACTAATCCCCCGCTCTTCCAAAAGAACGCGCATCTTCTCCGAGTTTTTTTCGCTTCCCGTAAGTATAACTATGCGATTCCCCTCTTGGAGACTCTCTGAAATTTCAGAGCAAGCGAGCTCAAGATTTCCGCCGTAACTCGGAAGCTGACGCGCTATAATTGACAAAACTGATTTGGGCGATATTCCGTATTCGGCACGGACAAAAGCTTCGAGAAAAACGCTCTTCCTCTCGGAAAGAAATTGGCTGACTGCCTCAAAGCTCTCTGAAAAGCCGTCGGTTTCCGGCAGAAGATATCCCCCATGAATAAGACTTTTTACATCTTCAAGCTCGCGTTTTTTCTCGCGACCGGCGTTGTCACGTATACGGTAAAAATCATCAACAAAAACAATCGCATCTTCAGATATATAATCAAGCCCACAGACATGGTCCTGATGAATCAAATTAAAATATCTGTCACGCGCTTTTGGAAATATGCCTGAGTTTATTAAATCAAGGTCGTCTTCAAGCGTTTTAATAAGCCTTTCGTTTTTCTTTTTTCTCTTCTTTTCTCTTTCAAGTGCTTCTGATAATTTTTCCACTAATGCAGTATTCTCCCCTGATTCGCAGGTCCCTGCCGGGAGAATCTCACAGCTTCTCAGGTTTTCCGTCCTTCGCTGTGTTTTGCATTCAAACGCGCCCATCGAATCAATCTCGTCACCAAAAAACTCCATTCTTACGGGGTTTTCCTTCCCGGGTGAGAAAACATCAACAATCCCGCCGCGCACAGCAAACTGCCCTTCCGCTTCTACTTGCTCACATCGCACGTATCCGCGTTCAATAAGCTTCTCACAGAGTTGCTCCTGAGAGACACTCTCTCCGAGTTTTATCGTTATTGTCTTTTCAAGAATTTCAGAAGGTGCCTCCGTTCTTTGCATAAGCGAATAAATCGGAGCAATGGTTATCCCGGCGCTTCCGTCAGCTAAGGCTTTCATTGTTGCAAGCCTTTCATGGAGCGTGTCATGAGATGCACCGTCAACATCATGCAGCAAAAGCTCAAGTGAAGGCAGGATTTTCGGCTCTTCACCGCACATAACGGAAATATCCCGCGCGGCACGGCGCGCATCAAGCTCATCAGCATAAACACATACAACCTGCTTTTTTGTCGCCATTCTGACAGCCGAGATTATATGCGCCTTATGTATCGAAGATAAACCGGAGAGTGCGATCGGGCATTCTCCGGCATCAAGTTTTTGTAAAAGAGCTTGAAAGTCTTTATTTTTTCGTAGTACCTGACATAATGCAAGCATTTTTTAACCTGCCTCTAATTAAATTTAGCCATAGCTGATTGATATCCGCCATTTATAATTTCTTCAACCGCAAGGCCTGCGCGCGAAATCGCATCTTCAAGCGCGGCTTTATCTCCTGTCGAAAAAGAACCAAGAACCCAGTTAATCAACTGTCCCGATTCGGGAGGTGCGCCAACACCGACCTTTATTCTCGGAAATACTGTGTTTCCTGTTTTTTCGATTATGTTCTTTATTCCGTTATGGCCGCCCGCGCTTCCCTTTTCCCTGATTCGGATTTTCCCTATCGGGAGAGAAACATCGTCATATATGACTATAACACGCTCCATCGGAATTTTATAAAATGAAGCCGCCGCAGAGACTGCCTCTCCCGATAAGTTCATAAAGGTTTGAGGCTTCATAAACAAAACGCTCTTTCCGCAAAGCTCACCTTTTCCGCAAAGTGCTTTGAATTTAAGTTCACGGACAACAATATTCTTTATCCTGGAAAGCTCATCAAGTACCATAAAACCTGTGTTATGGCGTGTCTTTTCGTATTGCGTTCCGGGGTTACCAAGCCCGACAACAAGCCACTCAGGTTTCCCGAGCGGCGATTTTCTTCCATCTTCAATTTTCTTAAAAAGGTCAAATATCGACATGCACTCACCTTTTCATTCTGTTATAAAATCTCAGGGTTCGCCGAAACATTATGGGGATTAATTCAGGATACATTTTTTGAGAAACAGCTCGCCAATCACGGTTATTTTACCTCTATGAGCTCATCAACAATCCAGGATGCGTCGGTAGGACTTAAGCCCGTAGCATGAGCAATGGATGCTCGCGATACGGGCTGATTTGCGTTTATGAGGCGAAAAACAGCTGTCAAGTTATACAGCTTAACATACTTCAGGTTCGATATCCTATGTTCTTTCTCAGTTTTCAGAACCCGCTTAAATTATTTCCTGTTTTCTTCAATGAATTTTTCAATTTCGGAATAAGGACGAGCACCTGTTGATGCTCCGACTTCCATAATGATATGTGCACCTACTGCGTTACCGATAACGCAAGACTCTTCCATAGACTTGCCGTTTGCAATTCCATAAAGGAAGCCTGCACACCATGAGTCGCCTGCGCCTGTTGTATCAACCGGGTTCTTGCGCATAAACGGAGCGACGTACTTACCCTCAGCCTCGCGGCTTTCGCGGAAGTAGCAACCGTCCTTACCAACTTTAATTGCAACGTGAGCCACGCCGCAATCAAAGAAGCAGTCTGCAATCTTTGCGTGGTCCGTCTCTCCGCCCGCAAGCTCAATAGCCTCTTCAATGCTCGGAATGAAGTAATCAACATATTTAAGAGCCGGCTTCAACACACTCATCCAACGGCCTGTGCCGTCCCAAGCGGTATCGAGGGCTGTAATTTTTCCCATTTCCTTTGCACGCTTTAAAACCCTTGCACAGTCTTCGCCGTCAAACTTATTCATAAGCATTGAACCTGCGACAAAAACTATTTTTGAATCTGCAATGATATCAAAGTTTACATCATCATAGCAGAAGGTGTCATTTGTTCCCTTGCAATGGAGGAATGAACGCTCGCCTGTTTCGTCAACAAGAACAATGGAAGAAGAGCTGTCCTCACCCTTTGCTACAACAAGACCGTCAACGTTAACGCCTTTTTCAACAAGAGAGCTCTTCAAAAACATTCCGAAGCCGTCGTCTCCAACTTTACCGATGAGGGCAATTTTTGAACCCATAACTGCCATATCGATACCTGTATTTACTGCACAGCCACCGCTATAAAGCTTGATGCTGTTAAGAAGGTTGAGCTTTCCCTTTTCAGGAAGCTCGTTTACACCCTTACAAATAGCGTCGGCAACAAGAATACCGACACATGCGACATCATACATGATGAATACCACCCTTCACATACATTTTCTGTATATATTTTAATAGATTTTTCTTTTCAAGTCAATATTTTCTTCTGTAAATAGCCTTTGTCTCTTCAGTTTCGCTTCCGTCGTCATTTTTGAGAATGAGCGTCGGCATTAGCTTTATTCCGCTTTCGCCCCCCATTCGCGCTTCGACAAGAACGAGAGATGGCTCGGCAGAAATTGTATCCTGAACAAGGCGCATCCGCTTTGGCTGCAGATTGTGTTTTATAAGTGAAGCAAACAGGTCTCCAAGCCGCGTCGGACGATAAACAAGTGAGAATGCTCCGCCAAACCTGAGAAGGTATGAGGCTGCCTTACACACATCATCTATTGTGCAGCAAAGCTCCATCCGAGCACAAAGAAGTTCCTCTTTTTCAGTCCGGATTCCCCCTCCCAACTGCATAAACGGAGGGTTTGAAACAATAGAATCAAAGCTTGCGGCAGGAAACTCCCTTTGAACATTTTTGAGATCTGTATTGACAACTCTCATTCTGTCTTGGAGATTATTATGGACGATGTTTTTCTCCGCAAGGAGCGCTGCCCCTTCTATAATTTCAATTCCGCAAATCGAAATTTCCGGATGCCTTGCTGCAAGAAGAATTGAAATAGCACCGCTTCCGCAACCAAGGTCGCAAACCTTATCCCTCTTCCTTACTTTCGCAAATTCCGAAAGAAGCATTGCATCTGTCCCAAGTTTTAAATATCTGGAATCCTGCTCCATAACAAAGCCATTGATTCCCAATTCGTCAAGAGTCAATTTTGCCACTCCTTTCCTATCCTTATGTTATATTGCGGACAGGAGAAAGTCAAGGCAAAAATTTTTTCGATATTCATTCAGTTTTCCTTGACATATTGATTGTTTACCACTAAAATATAATAGTGGGTAATATCGTTGTTATTGCTATGCGCTATGCGGCATGTCCGCACTTTACAATAACTTGGTTTATTACATATTTCAAAATTCTTACTTTTTTAACTGACTAAATCTACAAAGGAGGTAATGTAGAAACATGGAAATTTCAGGAATCCCGTTCGTAACTTTTCTGATAATTCTGGCATGCGTTATTGTCATTGCCGTTATCGCATTTGTTTTTGGCATTACTTTCCGCAAAAAGGTTGCAGAAAAAACGATAAGCAGTGCAGAAACTGAAGCAAAGCGAATTGTTAACGATTCAATAAAAACTGCGGAAAGTAAAAAAAGAGAGCTTCTCATCGAAGCTAAAGAGGAAATTCACAAGAACAGAACTGAATTTGACCGCGAAATGAAAGAGCGTCGCGCAGAAATTCAGAAGCAAGAGCGCAGAATTATCCAGAGAGAAGAATCGCTTGACAAAAAGCATGAAGTGGCAGAGCAAAAAGAAGCTTTGCTGGAAAAGAAAATCAAAGATAATGATGCACTTAACGAAGAGTTGAAGCTGGTAAAGCGCAGTCAGCTTGAAATGCTCGAAAAGATTTCGGGTTTTACGGTAGAAGAAGCAAAGCAGTTTCTTATTCGAAGCCTTGAATCCGAAGTTCGCCACGACTACGCCGTGACACTCAAAAACATCGAGGAGGAGTTCAAGGAAGAGGCAGACGAAAAAGCTCGCAAGCTCCTTTCTCTCGCTATTCAGAGATGTGCAGCTGACCATGTTGCAGAAGCCACAGTCTCGGTTGTTGCTCTCCCCAACGACGAAATGAAGGGCCGAATAATTGGCCGTGAGGGCAGAAACATCCGCACTCTTGAAACGCTTACAGGGGTTGACCTCATAATTGACGACACCCCCGAAGCCATTACTCTTTCGAGCTTTGACCCCGTTCGCCGTGAGGTTGCAAGGCTTTCTCTTGAAAAGCTCATCGCTGATGGACGAATCCATCCGGCCCGCATTGAAGAAATGGTCGAAAAAGCTCGCAACGAGGTTGACCTTGTCATTAAGCAGGAGGGTGAGCGTGCTACCTTTGATACGGGAGTTCATGGTCTGAATGTAGAAATCGTCAAGCTACTTGGCCGTCTCCGCTTCCGCACAAGCTATGGTCAGAACGTGCTCAAACACTCAATCGAAGTTGCTCACATTGCTGGCCTTCTCGCCGCAGAGCTCGGAGTTGACACTATGTTGGCAAAGCGCGCAGGTCTTCTCCACGACATTGGTAAGGCTGTTGACCACGAGGTTGAAGGTTCTCACATCTCAATCGGCGTTGATATCGCCAAGAAGTACAAGGAAAGCGAAGAAGTCATTCATGCTATCCACGCGCACCACGGCGACGTTGAAGCACACACGGTTATTGCTTGCCTCGTTCAGGCAGCCGATGCAATCAGTGCTGCTCGCCCCGGCGCTCGCCGTGAAAACCTTGAAAACTACATCAAGCGTCTCGAAAAGCTCGAGGAAATTGCAAACTTCTTCCCGGGAGTTGAACGCTCCTTTGCAATTCAGGCAGGTCGCGAGGTCCGCATCATAGTAAAGCCTGATAAGGTAAATGACGATGAGCTCATTCTCCTTTCACACGAGCTTGCAAAGAAGATTGAGGACGAGCTTGAATATCCCGGTCAGATCAAGGTTCACCTTGTTCGTGAAACCCGTGCGATAGACTATGCTAAATAACAACTGCATAATTTTTTAAAATTACAGTGGTGTAATCTTGATATTTGTGATACAATATCATAAAGATTATACCACTGAATTTATTCTATCAGAAAGAGGTATCCACCTTGAAGATTTTAGCACTTGGAGATGTTGTGGGAGAAATCGGAATCCGTGCTGTTTGCCAACACCTTTCTTTGCTCAAACAGGAATATGGAGCCCGCTTCACCGTTATCAATGGTGAAAATGCCGATATGGTGGGAATTACTCCCAGCCAGGCAGATTCGCTTTTCAAAGCCGGAGCTGATGTCATCACTCTCGGAAACCACACCTGGGGAAAACGTCAAATCGCTCCGTATATCGAGAGTGAACCGGCGCTTTTGCGCCCGGCGAATGTTCCGGGGGCGGCGCCCGGCAACGGTTACGGCATTTTTGATGCCTTTGGCAAACGCGCCCTTGTTATTAATCTTTTGGGCAGATGCAACATAACATTCGGTGCAGATAATCCGTTTTTTGCCGCAGATGCTATTCTTAAACAACTTGATGGGCAGTATGATTTTGCCATTTGCGATTTTCACGCAGAAGCCACAAGCGAAAAGCAAGCTCTGGGCTTCTATCTTGATGGGCGCATTTCTGCATTATGGGGTACGCATACCCACGTTCAGACCGCTGACGAAAAGGTTCTCCCCAGTGGAACAGGCTTTATTTGCGATCTTGGAATGTGCGGGGCATATAACTCCGTCATAGGAACTGCTCCTGAAAAATCCCTCAAAACCTTTCTCGGCAATATCCCTGAGCGTTTTTCAGAGGCTGCAGGCCCTGCCATGATAAACGGTGCATGTTTTGACATTTCAGATAATGGGCGCTGTCTCTCGGTCGTCCGCATAAACAAACTCCTGAAAGGTTAGATGTCTATGGCTAAAATAATTCACACAGGTGATTTGCACCTCGACAGCCCTTTCCGCACGCTCTCATCTGAGGATGGGCGTCTTCGGAGGCAAAGCCTCCGCGAAGTTTTCTCAAAAATAATAGATACGGCAAATTCCGAAAAAGTTGATGTCCTGATTTTCGCCGGAGATATCTTTGATGCTTATCCAATCCGTCCGGAAACGGAAGCTTCTTTTCTGCACGATTTGAAGCGGGCAAAATGCCACGTCTTTATAACACCGGGAAACCACGACCCTCTCACCCCATCATCGCCATATGCAACGCTTGATTTCCCCAAGAATGTGCATATCTTCAAATCAAGCTCGCTTTCCTCCGTAGAGCTTCCCGAGCTTTCTCTTCGCATTTTCGGAGCTGCCTACACAAGCGAGATTTACGATGAAAGGGTGCTTTCAGGCTTCACAGTTCCTGACGATGAGCTTGCAAACATCATAATTCTTCACTCAAACCTTTATACAGACGGTTACAGCCCTGTCTCCACCGCGGAAATTTCAGCTTCAAAAGCTGATTACATAGCGCTTGCTCATGTTCATAAGCCAACCGAAATTCTGAATGCCGATGGGGTTTTCTATGCCTATTGCGGATGCCCCGAAGCACGTGACTTTGGTGAATGCTACGACACCGCAGTATACATTGGTGAGGTCTCAAAGGGATATGTTTCTCTCTCCCGCCGCCCTGTCTCTGACATAAGGTACCGCGAGGCGACAGTTAATATTTCAGATGATCACAGTATTTTAAATGCGCTTCCTTCTCCCGCCAGGCGAGAATTTTTGAGGCTTACGATTACAGGAGAAGCAGATGCGCTAAGTGTTGACGAAATTCACAGTCTTCTGTCCAAAACTTATGAGGAGGTTACAATAACCGACAGAACCTCTGCACCCCGGAATCTGTGGGAGGGCATCTCAGACGATGGGCTTCGCGGGCTGTTCCTCAGAAAAATGAAGGCAGCACTTGACAAATGCTCTGATGATAACGATAGAAAAAAAATCGAGCTTGCTTGCCGCCTCGGAATCGATGCAATAGAAAATCGAGATGTGTAAAAAAATCCGGTGCTTAAGAATAAGCACCGGATTTTTTAATTTATTTTTCCAAAAAGAGAACTCCGAGAGTTCCCGGCCCACAATGCGTTGAAATTGTACAGCTCGCACGGGAAATATAAATTTCCTCGAATATCTTCGCTTCTTCGACCTGCTTTTTTACTGCATTGAGCCTCTCATCCGATACACCGGAATGAGTTATATACATACGCTTTGGGTCAATGTTCGGATATTTCTCAAACTGCTCCGCAATATACTGAGAAAGAACACGTTCCATATTCCCGCGATACTTCTTTGCGGCGCGCAGCTCGCCCGTTTTATTATCAACCTCGATTGAAACTTTAAGCCCCAAAACGCCGGCGGCAATCGCCGCAACGCCCGAGCATCTGCCGCCCGCTTTCATAAATTCAAGAGTTTCTAAAACGAAGCTACAGTGGCTTTTTTCGCGAAGCGCCGTCACTTCTTCAACTATATCCTTTGCAGCCATACCTTTTGCAATTCTGTCTCCCGCCTCCATAACAAGAAGCGCAATCGCCGAGGATACATTCTTCGAATCAATGACATATACTCCCGGAAGCTCTTCCGCCGCGAGAACCGCTGACTGATAGCTTCTTGTTACCGCAGACGAAAGAGTAAAGTGAATTACCTCATAGCCTTCATCCGTCCACTTCTTGAAATAGTCAACATATTCGGCAGTATTTACAGCAGAAGTCTGCGGAAGAACTTTTCTCTCGCGGTAAGCTTCATATAAAGCATCAGGAGTGATATTGACACTGTCCATATAAACCTTTTCTTCAAGAGTTATAGGATATGAAATAAGGTTAACGGAATACTTTTCCGCAAGCGCTTCTCCAATATCGCATGTGCGATCCGCACTGAGAATGATTTTTGGCATATCTTTACCCTCTCTTTTCAGATCGAATTATTCTTCATCCCAATTATGATATACGTTCTGAACATCGTCATTATCATCAAGCATATCAAGGAGCTTCTGCATGTTTTTGATGTCATCTGCTTCCGTAAGCTTCATATAATTTTGCGGAACAAGTTCAGCCTCAGCAGAAAGAACAGTATATCCTGCAGCGGTGAGAGCTTCGCTCACACCAGAGACCGTGCTAGGATCGCAATATACCTCTGCTGCCTCCTCAGAAACCTCAACGTCATCCGCTCCAGCTTCTATGCAAGCCATCATAAGCTCATCTTCATCAGTTTCGCCGCGTTCAACAACGATAACGCCTTTATTGTCAAACTGCCAGCTTACGCAACCGCTTGCACCAAGGTTTCCGCCGAACTTGTCAAAATAATGGCGCATCTCGGAAGCGGTTCTGTTTCTGTTGTCCGTCATCGTTTCAACAATCACGGCAACTCCGCAAGGGCCATACCCCTCATACACTATGGTTTCATAACTTGCGCCGTCTGCACCTGCGGCGCGCTCAATTATGCGCTTGATGTTGTCGTTTGGAACATTGTTCGCCTTAGCTTTTGCAATGCAGGCTGCAAGCTTTGAGTTGCTGACCGGGTCCGGCCCGCCCTCCTTAACCGCAACTGACATTTCTCTTCCTATCTTTGTGAAAATTTTTGCTTTCTGAGCATCTGTTTTTTCTTTTTTATGAAGAATATTTTTCCATTTGGAGTGTCCTGACATTATACTTCCTCATTCCTTATATTCATTGTATATAGTATATAACAAAAATAGAATTTTTTCAAGACAATTAAAATATTTTCGCTTATGCTGAATAAATTCCTCAAAGCTACGCACAATACAAATACATCATTGAAAAACGATGATGATAGATTTTTATGAGGTGACTTTAAATGTCAAAGGAAAACAATCAGCAGAACCAGAACAACCAGAACAACCAGCAGAATAAGAACAATCAGAATCAGCAGAACAAGAACAATCAGAACAACCAGCAGAATAAGAAGAACGAAAACGAAAACTACTAAGAATTTTGCAAAAGAAGAGCTCCGGAATTTTCCGGGGCTCTTCTTATTGACATTCGATTTGTTTTAGGTTATACTAGTATTATCATTTAAAATGATAATACTGAAGGAGGTGTTTTTTTGGAGCGCACGATTTTGCACTGTGATCTGAATTCATTTTTTGCATCTGTTGAAGAAGTTCGAAACCCTGAGCTTCGGGCATATCCCGTTGCCGTTTGCGGCGATCCGAAGAAGCGCCACGGAATCATTCTTGCAAAGAACGAAAAGGCAAAGGCATATGGGGTAAAAACCGCAGAAACCATCTGGAAAGCATTAAAAAAATGCCCTGAACTTGTTCTTGTTCCCCCTCACTATCGCGACTATTCAAAATACTCTAAAATTGTTAATGATATTTATCTGAGATATACAGACCTTGTCGAACCATTCGGAATTGATGAGTCGTGGCTTGATGTTACAGGCTCGCTTCACCTTTTCGGCTCCGGTTTGCAAATTGCAGATGAGCTTCGTAGGGTGGTTTTTGAGGAAACCGGCTTGACTATCTCTGTCGGTGTTTCTTTCACAAAGTCATTTGCAAAGCTCGGGAGTGACTATAAAAAGCCTGATGCCACAACTCTCATCACCCGTGAAAACTTCAAAAGCATAGTCTGGCCGCTTCCGGTTTCAGACCTGCTT
The DNA here is from genome assembly GCA_045649265.1 of Eubacteriales bacterium. Lineage (GTDB taxonomy): Bacteria > Bacillota > Clostridia > Oscillospirales > JAAYXM01 > SIG480. Next base: position 26,200 of record JAZRPO010000080.1, on the reverse strand, counting down.
TTTGTCGGAAAAAGCACGAGCTCTGTTTTTGAGCGGCTCGGAATCAAAACAATAGGTGACCTTGCCCGAAGCCCACGCTCAACAATTTCCGCGCATCTTGGAAAAAACGGAGAATTGATTTATGACTATGCAAACGGCAACGATAACTCGACCGTCAAATCAGCTTTTGAAGAAACTGCCCCGAAATCCATAAGCCGAGGAATCACTTTCGCTCGCAACCTCACATCTATATCTGAAGTTCAAACGGAGCTTACCGCTCTTGCCGATGATGTTGCCTCGCGGCTTCGCCGCCATAAAAAGCGAGCCTTATCAATATCTCTGACACTGCGCGACGATAACTTCAAAACTACTTCAAGGCAGATGACGCTCCCTTTCGCCACTCATCTTTCGAGCGATATTTCAAAGGCCTGCCTCCTTCTTTATAAAAAGCATTATATGCAAGCCTCAGCTCCTGTTCGCATGCTCACTGTTTCGGCAAATTCTCTTATTGATGAGGAAAATGCTGAAGCCTTGCAGATTTCTCTCTTCGGCGAAGATAATTACCGAAAAAAGCGCGAGGACATTGAGCTTACAATAGACAAAATCCGCGAAAAATTCGGCCCTGCCTCCATGACGCATGCATCACTTCTGAACGGAGATTTTCCGATAGAGAAATAAGTCGAATAAACCTTGACAAAAGCCTCTTTTTCGGTGTATTATATAGGGTAATATAATGAGAAAAGGAGCTTTGCGGATTATGAATATTAATAACAAGGTTTGCGGCGAAGGTCTCACGTTTGATGATGTTTTGCTCGTCCCTGCAAAAAGTGAAATTCTTCCTGCGGATATTGATGTAACAACCCGTCTTACAAAGAAGCTTTCACTTAACATTCCGATTATGAGTGCGGCTATGGATACTGTTACGGAATCCAGAATGGCAATCGCTGTTGCCAGAGAAGGCGGAATCGGTGTTATTCACAAAAACATGTCAATCGAAGATCAAGCCATGGAAGTTGATATGGTTAAACGCTCTGAAAACGGAGTTATTACAAACCCCTTCTTTCTGAGCCCTGAAAACACCTTGGGCGATGCGGATGACCTTATGGCAAAATATCGCATTTCAGGTGTTCCGATATGCGATGACGGCAAGCTTGTCGGTATCATTACAAACCGTGATATGAAGTTTGAAACTGACTATAACCGTCCCATTAAGGAGGTTATGACAAAGGATAATCTCATTACGGCTCCTGTCGGCACAACACTTGAAGATGCTACCGAAATTCTTCGGAAAAACAAAATTGAAAAACTTCCCATCGTTGATGTAAATATGGCCCTTCGAGGTCTTATCACCATAAAAGACATCGAAAAAGCTCTGCGTTATCCGAACTCTGCTCGTGATGATAAGGGCCGTCTTATTGTCGCTGCCGCTATCGGAAACACACCCGACGTTCTCGACCGTGCAAAAGCTCTGTCAGATGCGGGCGTTGATGTCTTAACTCTCGACAGCGCTCACGGTCATCATGTTGATATTGTCAAAGCAGTTTCAAAAATCAAGAACGCATTTCCTCACATTGAGCTTATTGCCGGCAACATTGCTACTCCCGAAGCTGCGCGCGACCTCATCAAAGCCGGTGCTGACGCTCTTAAAGTCGGCATGGGCCCGGGCGCTATCTGTACAACCCGAATCGTTGCCGGTATCGGTGTTCCTCAGATTACAGCCATTATGACTGTTGCCGAGATTGCAGACAAATATGACATTCCGGTAATCGCAGACGGCGGTATTAAATACTCAGGAGATATCCCGAAGGCTATTTGCGCAGGTGCCTCCGTCATTATGCTTGGATCGCTCCTTGCAGGCTGTGACGAAGCTCCCGGAGATTTTGAAATGTTCCAGGGCAGACGCTTTAAAGTATATCGCGGTATGGGCTCTCTCGGTGCTATGGCAAAGGGCGGCCGCGACCGTTACTTCCAGAACAATAACAGAAAGCTCGTTCCGGAGGGTGTTGAAGGCCGTGTTCCTTACAAGGGCGCTGCCGGAGATACTATTTACCAGCTCATCGGCGGTCTTCGCGCAGGTATGGGTTATTGCGGTGCAAAGAATATTGAAGCTCTCCGTGAAAACGGCCGCTTCATAAAGATTACGGGCGCAGGCCTCAAAGAAAGCCATCCGCACGACATTTACATAACAAAAGAAGCTCCAAACTACTCCGTAAGTCCATAACAAATATAAAAGTCATAACCTCCGGCTAAGCCGGAGGTTATGACTTTTTATTTCATTTTTGCAACTGCGGCAGAGACAAGTTTTTTAAAGTCGCCACCTATTCTCTCTGCCATTCGTTTTATATCCTCATGCGAAAGCGGGGCTTTATTCAGCCCTGCCGCCATATTTGATATACAGCTTATCCCACACACTCGCATCCCCATATGGCGCGCCGCCATAGCCTCGCACGCCGTGCTCATCCCAACTGCATCCGCTCCCCAGCGCTCAAAGGTGCGAATTTCCGCAGGAGTTTCGTAATTCGGGCCTGAGGTCTGAACATATACCCCCTCAAAAAGCTGTATATTCTGCTCTTTCGCCGTTTTCTTTACAATCGCTCTCAGCTCTTCGTCATACACGCTACTCATATCAGGAAACCTCGGACCAAGCTCATCTATGTTTCCCCCTGCAAGCGGTGACGGAACAAGGCTTGAAATATGGTCACATATGAGCATAAGCGCCCCCTCGGCGAAGCTTCTGTTTATCCCTCCTGCCGCATTCGTTAAAAAGAGAATTTCAGCTCCCATAAGCTTCATGAGGCGAATCGGCATAACAACCTCTTGCATAGTATAACCCTCATAATAATGAACTCTTCCCTGCATTATTACCGCAGGAACGCCCTCTATATATTTAAAAACGAAGCGCCCCTTGTGGCCGACAACAGACGAGATCGGGAACCCCGGAAGCTCATCATATGAAATTTCGGCAACAATATCGTCACCCTCTGCAAACTCGCCGAGCCCTGAGCCCAGAACAAGCGCAACCTTTGGTATAAAGTCCGTCTTTTTTCTGACCGCTTCTAGTGCGGTTAAGAGCTTTTCATACATTTCCGTCACTTTTTCTCCTTTTGCTTTAATTAAATGAGTTTCTTCCCTCTGTTATGTCGAACATTTCAAGTATGCGTTTTTTTAAGAGTTTATACTCGGGAGCTTCAAGCTCGCGGTCAGCAAGCATTATTCTTTCCGCCTCTGACTTTGCCATTTCAAGCACCTTCATATCCGACATAAAGCTTGCAATTTTAAGGTCAGGAAGCCCGTGCTGACGAGTACCGAAAAAATCTCCCGGTCCGCGAAGGCGCAAATCCTCCTCAGATATTTTAAATCCGTCGCCCGTTTTGCGAAGTGCCAAAAGCCGCTCCCCGGCAGGTGTCCATCTCCCGACATTTGAGAATAAAATACAATATGACTTTGCCTTACCTCTGCCGACCCGCCCTCTTAGCTGATGAAGCTGTGAAAGCCCGAATCTTTCAGAGTTTTCTATCGCCATGACCGTTGCATTAGGAACATTCACTCCTACTTCAATTACAGTCGTTGAAACTATTGCAGAGATTTCGCCTGAAGCGAAGCGCCGCATAACGTCATCCTTCTGTTTTTGCTTCATCTTTCCGTGAAGAACCTCTATCCGCTTTCCTGAAAAAACATTTTCAGAAAGCTCCTTTGCAAACTGCATTGCAGAACGAAGCTCGCTTTCCTCATTCTCATCAATAAGCGGACAGACTATGTATGCCTGATGCCCTGCTTCAAGCTGTTTTTTTATAAATTCATACGCATCTTTTCTCTTGGCATCGTTTACAATAAGTGTATCTACCGGAAGTCTGCCCGGCGGCAGCTCATCAATTATCGATATATCAAGGTCTCCATACATTATGAGAGCGAGAGACCTCGGAATCGGCGTTGCCGACATAACAAGCTGATGAGGGTTTTCTCCCTTTGCAGCCAAAGCGGCGCGCTGACGAACTCCGAAGCGATGCTGCTCGTCAACTATCACAAGCCCGAGCTTTTTTAATTCAACATCCTCGCTTATAACAGCGTGTGTTCCGATAAGCAAATCCACCTCGCCCGAGGCGCAGGCTTCCTTAATTCTTCTTTTTTCCGAAGCCTTCGCACTGCCCGTAAGAAGCGCGCAGTTCATTCCAAGCCTTCCGAGATCGTTTGAAAGCGAAACAAAATGCTGCTCAGCCAAAATTTCAGTCGGCACCATAAGCACCGCTTGAAGCTTATTTATATATGCAAGATATGCAGAGTATGCGGCAACCGCAGTTTTTCCTGAGCCGACATCGCCCTGAACAATGCGATTCATCGGCTTGGACTTTTGCATATCGCAGGCTATTTCCTCCGTAACACGAAGCTGGGCATTTGTCATTTTAAAAGGAAGAGCCCTGAAGAAAGCATCGCACGAGGTGTTTTCTATCGCAATTCCAACTTCCGTGTCTCTGCGCCCGCGCAGATGCATAAGCCCGAGAGAGAGAACAAAAAGCTCCTCAAAAACAAGCCGCCGCTTTGCTATTTCAAGCTCCTCTTCGCTTGTGGGAAAATGAATCTCACGATAAGAATACCCGACATGAGCAAGACTAAATTTTCTCCGTATCTCCTCAGGCAGACACTCGCTGAGTCCTGTTGAAAACTCAGCTAACGCATTTCGGATAGCAGTGCGCAGAATTTCCGCAGAGATTCCCGAAGTAAGCGAATAAATGGGAAGGATAGCTCCGGTTTTCACGCCCGAGCTATCCTCGCTTTCAAATGTCGGATTTGTCATAGTAAGCCTTCCTCCGCGCTCCTCTACCTTTCCGAAAAAGATATAGGTTTTCCCGGAGACAAGCTTGTCCACACTGTATTTTTGGTTAAAAAAAACTATATTTATGCCGCCTGACTCATCTACTGCACGAAACTCCGTAAGCGAAAAACCTTGCCTGATTTTCCGTGTTCTGACAGCAGTTGAAATACAAGCGCGGATACACGCCTTATCCCCTGCCCGGAGCTCTGAAATTTCAAGGGTTTTCCGTCTGTCCTCATAGTCGCGCGGAAAAAAGTTGAGGAGATCTCCTATTGTAAATATGCCAAGCTTCGCAAAAGCCTCGGCACGCTTTTCTCCGACACCTTTAAGGTAACGTATTCCTGTGTTCAAGTCAGCCTTCGTCATAAAAACTACTCCGCAGAAATCAAATAGTAATATACCGGCTGTCCGCCGTCAAGGAGCATAACCTCTGCATCGTGCGCCTTATCCTTACAGATATTCTCGATTACCTCTGCATCGGTTGCGGCAACTCCCTCGCCGTGGAAAATTGTGATAAAGCTCTTATCCTCAATTCCCATATCTGAAACAAGCTTTTCGGCAACATCAGAAAGTTCACATCCCGAAGCTGCGAGTTTGCCCTCATTAAGCGCAAGATACTCCCCCGCTTTTATTGAATATCCGTCAAACTCACTATCGCGCGCAGCGTAGGTAATCGAACCTGTCAGAACGTTTTTTGCCGCCGCGCTCATCACCTCGATGTTCTGTTCAAGCTCGGCATCGGGGTCAAACGCAAGCATTGCAGAAATCCCCTGCGGCATTGTTTTTGTTTCAAGAACAACCACCTTCTTTTCGGTAAGCTCAACTGTCTGCTGGGCTGCCATGATTATATTCTTGTTGTTCGGAAGAACAAATACTATCTCAGACGGAGTTGCATTGACCGCAGCAAGAATGTCGTCAGTCGAGGGGTTCATCGTCTGCCCGCCTTCAACAAGAGTATTTGCGCCAAGATCACGGAACACGCTGAGGATTCCCTCTCCCGCTCCGACAACGGCAAAGCCATACTTTGTTTCGGCAGGTGCAATTTCCGCAGTTTTATTTTTAGCTTCGTTTTTCGCAAAATTCTCGCTATGCTGATACCGCATATTTTCAATTTTCAAATTTGTAAGCTCGCCATAAGTAAGCGCACGGCCGAGTGCGCGGTCAGGCTCGTTTGTATGAACATGGACCTTTATGATATCATCATCATCTACAACAACTACGCAATCGCCGATTGATTCGAGGAAAGCACGCAAGCTTCCGACATCAAGCTTTTTCCCCTCACGGCTGACGTTTACTATAAATTCTGTGCAATATGCAAATGTGATTTCCTCATCTGAATCGGAAAAGCTGACGGCAGAGGAAGGTGCAATTTCTTCGCCCGACAAAAGAACAACATCGTTGCCAAGGAGCGCTGCCTGCATAGCTTCAAGAACTAAAACCCATCCGCAGCCGCCTGCATCGACAACCCCTGCCTTTTTCAGAACAGGATTTTGCTCGACCGTATTTGCAAGAGCCTCTCTTGCCGCCTCTAATATCTCGACAAAATTTGCTTCTATATCACTGTTTTTTTCCGAAGCTGCCCTTGCTCTTTCAGCAGCAATCCTCGAAACGGAAAGGATTGTTCCCTCAGCAGGCTTCATAACCGCTCTGTATGCCGCATCCACACCCGCAGAAAACGCCGAAGCAAGGTCATGAGCAGTAAGCTCAGCTTTATCCGCACAGGATTTTGCAAAGCCTCGGAAAAGAAGCGACAGTATAACGCCGGAGTTTCCGCGAGCTCCGCGGAGAAGCGCCGATGCCGCAACGCTTGCAGCCTCTCCTACTGTTTCAGGGTTTGCCGCTGCGAGAGCGCTTGCTGCTGCCCGTGCCGTAAGCGACATATTTGTTCCCGTATCACCATCCGGAACAGGGAAAACATTAAGCTCATTCAGTTTTTGTTTATTATTGTCAATCGCCGCAGAAGCTGAGATGATCATTCGTTTAAACTCTGCGGCTGTAATCTGTTCTTTCAAGCCAGACACCTCCGTTATTCAGCTATTACAGAGTCAACGTTCACATTAACGCTGCCGACTTTGACACGGGTAACCCTCTCAACATTATATCGGACCTCGTTTATTATTGACTCGCAAATTGCTGTGATATTCACCCCATGGTCTATGATGATATGAACATCTATATTAACTTTTTCATCCTCAAAGGTAACCTTCACGCCCTTTGACATATTCTCACGTTTAAGCAGGCTTACAATACCGTCTTTGACGTTTGTGTATGCCATTCCGCGAACTCCGAAGCAATTTGTTGCGGCATCGCCTGCGATGACCGTAAAAACTTCGTTTGTAATCTCTATTGAGCCTTTATCGTTATTAAATATCATATTCGGTCCTCCTTTTTAAAGAGTGGGCATCGGACGCAAAAATGCACCGCGACACCGGTATAGGATTAATACTATTATATTCTATTTTCACCAATAACTCAATAGAAATTTTTATGAATCAACTATTTTTATATTGTAAGCTATATTTTAATGTTGAATCTTTTGCCTTTTTTTGGTATAATTTAACGTAAGCTGAGGGGAGTCTTTTTCCCCTCAAGCCTTAAACCAAGGAGGATTTTTTCAATGGTAGAAATCACCGAAGTACAGTACGGTCAATTCGGGCGTTGCGTCCGCCTTTGCGATGGCAAAAACGAACTTCTTGCAACTCTCGACTTCGGCCCCAGAATTATCAGATTTTGCGCACTCGGAAGCGAGAACATCTTTTTCGAGGACGTAAACGACGTTATCAACGCATCTGCAAACGCAGATATTCTTGCAAACCTCTACGGCGCAGACGCCGGAGTATGGCATATCCGCGGTGGCCACCGCCTCTGGAAGAGCCCCGAGGAATGCCCCGAAACATACTACCCCGACAACGTGCCGGTTTCTTACGAAAAAATTGAAAACGGCATAAAACTTCTCCCCCCTCCGCAGAAGGGAACGAACCTCCAGTTCTCAATGGAAGTAACCATGCCTGAAGAAAACTGCGTCCACATTGTTCACACTATCAAAAACCTCGCAGAAAAGCCCATCTCTCTCGCCCCGTGGTCACTTTCCGTTCTCTCACCGGGCGGAACGGAAATCTTCCCTGTTCCCACGAGAAAGGTCCGCTACCTCGGAAACCGCCATCTCGTTTTCTGGCAGTATACGAAGATGAACGATCCGCGCGTCACCTGGGGCGATAAATACATCCGTCTCCGTCAGGACCCCGAGGATAGCTCAAGCTTCAAAATCGGTATGCTCTCTCAGCACGGCTGGGCGGCATACTTTAACCACGGCGACGCTTTCGTTAAGTACTTTGACACAAACGAAGGCATTGCCCACCCCGACCGAGACTGCAACTTTGAAACGTTCACCAACCGTCACATTCTCGAAATGGAAAGCCTTGGCGTGCTCCGTGAGCTCAACGCAGGCGCCGAAGTTTCCCACAGCGAATGCTGGAGTTTCTACCCGGGCGTTGCACTCCCTGCAAACGATGAAGAGACCGACGCTTTCGCAAAGGAGTTTGTCGAATAGCCAATCTCTCACATTGTCAATGACACTTTTCCCGATTTTTTTTATTATTCTCAAAGAAAAGCATTGACAAAGCTAAAACGTTTTAGTATAATTCTGTTATAACATTTTTTTATAGGAGGCGACTACTATGGCAAGATCAGGCGGTCCCGGATCTTTCGTATTCGGTGACGAAGAAAGAAAAGAAGTTATGGAAGTCCTTGACGGGAGATATCTTTTCCGTTACGGTGCAGCAGATTCAGAAGGCTACACACACAAAGTTGTAGACTTTGAAGAAGAACTCAAAAAGGTAATGGGTGCAAAGTACGCTGTTGCTACAACAAGCGGCACATGCTCACTCCTTGCATCACTCGCAGCTCTCGGAATCGGCGGCGGCGACGAAGTTATCGTTCCGGGTTACACATTCATCGCATCAATCTCTACCATCATGATGGCTGGTGCTATTCCGGTCCTCGCAGAAATCGACGAGTCACTCACAATTGACCCGACAAAGATTGAGGCTCTCATCACCCCGAAGACAAAGGCAATCCTTCCGGTACATATGCTCGGCAACCCGTGCGACCTCGATGCTATCATGGCTATCGCAAAGAAGCACAACCTCTACGTACTCGAAGACTGCTGCCAGGCTGTCGGCGCAAGCTACAAGGGCAAGCGCGTAGGTACAATCGGTGACATCGGTGCTTTCTCACTCAACGTCTTCAAGACAATCTCAACAGGTGACGGCGGTGCTGTTATCACCAACGACGAGAACCTCTACGAGAGAGCTTTCGGTTACCACGATCAGGGCCACAAGCCGAACCGTACAGGTGTTGAAATCGGTAACCGCAGCATCATCGGTATCAACATGAGAATGAACGAGCTCACAGGTGCTGTTGCTCTTGCTCAGACACGTAAGCTCGACGAAATCCTCTCAACTCTCAGAGCTAAGAAGGCTCTTCTCAAGTCTCTCCTTGCAGACCTTCCGCACATCTCCTTCAGAAAGATCAATGACGAAGGCGAGTGTGCAACACTTCTCACAATCCTCTTCGATACAAAGGAACTTGCTGAGAAGTTCTGCGAGAAGACAGGCGGCAAGCCGATCGCTTACTCCGGCTGGCATGTTTACAACAACATGGAGCAGGTTCTCAACAAGATGATGCCGGCTCCGACAATGAACGTAAACGACAGAGAATACAAGAAGCACATGCTCCCGCAGACAGATGCTATTCTCGAGCGCGCAGTCAACATTTCTGTTGGTGTTGTTGACAAGGGTCTCGGATCTGGCTACGGCATCAACATCCTCTCAACTGAAGAAGAGATCCGCGATGTTGCTGCAAACATCCGCGAGCTCATCCTCAGCCTTTAATTTAAAAACCCCCGCGTAATTTGTCTTGAATGCCCCGGGGGCTTTCCCCCGGGGTGACAATAAAAATCAAAATTCAGGAGGTCAATTATTATGTCAAGATTTAAGTATTCAGTAGGTCCCTGGAACGTTCATGAAGGCGCAGACGCATACGGTCCGGCCGTCCGCGACAGCATCCCCTTCGAAGAGAAGCTCAAGACTTTCAAGGAAATCGGCTTTGATGCTATTCAGTTCCATGATGACGACGCTGTTCCTAACATCAATAACTACACAGAAGCAGAGATCATCGAAGAAGCTAAGAAGGTAAAGGCTCTTCTCGACAAGTATGATCTCGCTGCAGAATTTGTTGCTCCGCGTCTCTGGTTCGACCCGCACACAACAGACGGCGGCTTCTGCTCAAACAGCGCTGAAGACCGTGAGTATGCAATGTGGAGAGCATATCGCTCAATCGACATCGCTAACGTTCTCGGCTGCGATAAGATCGTTCTCTGGCTTGCTCGCGAAGGCACACTCTGCTACGAAAGCAAGAGCCCGGTTGAGTCAACAAAGCGCCTTATCGAAGCTATCGACAAGATGCTCGACTACGACAAAAACATCAAGATCATGATCGAGACAAAGCCGAACGAGCCGATCGACAGAAGCGTTTGCCCGACAATGGGTCACTGCATGGCTATCTCTGCTGCTTCTAAGGATCCGTCACGTGTTGGTGGTCTCCTTGAGTCTGCTCACGCAATGCTCGCAGGCCTTGATCCGGCAAGCGAAATCGGATTTGCATCCGCTATGGGTAAGCTCTGGGGCGTTCACCTCAACGACCAGAACGGCATCAAGTACGACCAGGACAAGAGTTTCGGTGTTGAGAACCTCCGTGCTGCATTCAACCAGATGAAGGTTCTTATGGAGACAGGCTTTGGTAAGAACGGCGAGTACATCGGCCTCGACGTTAAGGTTATGAGAACCCAGAAGCAGGAAGGCAGCTACCAGCACCTCATCAACAGCCTTAAGATTGCTAAGGCTCTTGAAGCAAAGGCTGAGAAGTTCGATTACGACTATCAGGCAAAGTGTGTTGCTGAGCGCGACTACGAGAAGCTCGAGATGTATGTCATGGAGCTCCTCATGGGCCTCAACTAATCCACTGATTTAATAAAAACTAAAGATTGAGGGGGGTCTGTGACTCCCCTCGATTTGAATTTGAATGGAGCGTAAATTATGAATATTCTCGCAATCGGTGCACATCCTGACGACATCGAAATCAACTGCGCAGGTACTCTTGCAAAGTATGCAGCACAGGGCCATAAGATCTTTATTGCTACTGCCACAAACGGCAACATCGGCTCTGCTACACTTCCCAAAGATGAAATCGGCGCCATCAGAAAGAAAGAAGCCGCAAAGAGCGCATCTATCATCGGTGCGGAATATATCTGCCTTGATTACGACGACGAGCTCTTCTACGAAGACGTCTCAGTCCGCATGAAGTTCATCAATCTCGTCCGCCATTGCAAGGCTGATGTTATTCTCACTCACAACCCTCAGGACTATAACCCTGACCATATGTTAACAAGCAAAATCATAAACGATATCCAGGTTATGATTCCTATTGCAAAGCTTGAAACGGAAGAACCCCCCTACCCGACTCTCCCCGTAATTTATTACTTTGAGCCGGCAAAGGGCATGGGCTTCATACCGACAGACTATGTCGACATTACTGACTATTTCGAGACAAAGAAGAAGATGTTCCTTTGCCACGAAAGCCAGCAGGCATGGATGGCTGATAACTATGCAGGCTATGGCTCCGGAGAAGATGTCTTCACAGAAGATATGACTATCACCTCCAAATACAGAGGTATGCAGTGCGGAGTTAAGTATGCAGAAGCATTTGTCCGTTGCAACGATGCTTATCGTATGACAGCACACAGACTTCTTCCGTAAACTTAATAGTAAAAAGACAAGTGGAAACCCCACTTGTCTTTTTTGTTGCTTTTTAATTCATCTTCTTTACCGAATCTCTTACTATGAGTTGCATTGGGATGGAGTAGCTCTTAACAGGCTTGCCGCTTATCTGTCTGCGCAGAAGATCCATAGCGACCGCGCCCATTTCCGTTTTATCTATCCTTATCGTAGTGAGCTTCGGCTCGATATAGCGCGCGAGAAGGATATCGTCGATACCTATAAGCGAAACATCGTCAGGGACAGAAAGCTTCATATCCTTGCAACAGGCAAGCGCGCCTATTGCAAAGCTGTCAATCGCGCAAAGAAGTGCCGTCGGGCGGTTTTCTCTCGAAAGGAGTTCTTTTGCCGCAAAGTATGCACTTTCTTCGTTGTATGCCGTCTGCTCAATAAACTCAGGCAAAACTGCGATTGAGTTTTCAAGGAGCGCATTCGCAAAGCCCTGAAGCGTCTGCTTGTAAAAATCAGGAACAATGTTTGATGAAAGAAGGGCAATATTTCTATGCCCGTTTACAATAAGGTACGAAGTCGCCATATATGCCGCGCGAGTATAGTCTGCGCTGACGGAAATAATAGACGCATCACTGTCGTGAGTGTCGACCACAACAAACGGAACACCGCTTGCGATTGCTTTTTTCTTCATTGACGGGGTTATATCCTGCATAAAGACCATACCGTCAACATCACCTGAATATATGCTATCGGGCAAATCGCCGCGCTTTGGCTTGTTGATGACTATGTTATAACCGTGCTTCGTGCTCTGGTTCAAGATTCCGTTCATTATCTCAAAATAAAACAAATCTTCAAACGGTGAGGAATACGGGTTTACAATAAGACTTATATTAAAGCTCTGATTGAGCGCAAGCCTTTTTGAATTGAGGCTCGGCTTGAAACCCGTTTCTTCAATAATGCTCTGAACTTTTTTGCGCGTTTCGTCGCTGACGCCCGGCTTTTCGTTCAACACAAAGGAAACCGCCGTGACCGACACCCCGGCCATTTTGGCAATTTCTTTAATCGTAAGCTTTTTCACAATATCACCCGCAGGTTAAATTTCCACCAAACTAATCCGTTTTAGTAAAATTATTATACACAATTTTAGTAAAAAAATCAACTTTATTTCTTTTTACGTTTTACTAAAAAATCGGAGAGGTTTTGCCCTCACCGATTTAAATTTTACCTTGTGTCTATACTTTTTCCGAAAACGAAATATCTTTGGTAAATAAACTCAAGAACGAAGTTTGCAAGCATATTGAGAATCGTTACAAGATATTCGTTCCACAAAAGGTCTTCAGCAAGCCAATCGCCTAAAATTGTTGTCACGGGCGTGAACACGGCATAAAATGCGAGCGTTTTTGTCATTGCAACAGGGACGTTTGCAGCCGACTTAAACGTGAAGTTTCTGTTGAGCGTAAAATTCCAGACGATTGATAAAACGAGCGCCGTGAGATAACACACCCAGTAGTTTAGCTTAAACACTTCGTTGAGAATCGCAAAAGCAACTATTTGAATGAGTCCTGCACTGATTGAAAACAAGGTGAACTTAACTGCGCGAACGAATTCTTTCGATTTGTCGTTTTTCATTATATCCATCCCCTATCCAAGTTAAATTTTAACAAAGCATGGCTTTTTTGTCAACAAACGCGTTTTTACCCCATTTTGTCTTGACTAAGATTTTTCCCTTTGGTATAATTGCCTTATCTCTCACGATTTGAAAAGGGAGCTTTTATGGAATTTAAAGCAAAAATTATGGACGAGGCGAGTCTTTACCGCTCTGTTGCCCGAATAACTCACGAAATCATTGAAAAGAATCGCGGTGCCGAAGGCATTTGTTTGCTTGGAGTAAAACGGCGCGGAATTCCGCTTGCCAAAATGCTCCGCGACAATATAAAAAAATTTGAGGGAATTGACGTTCCACTCGGGCACACAGACATCACGCTCTATCGTGATGACCTTTCGGAATCTGACCCCCTCCCTTCCTCTGAAGGGTGCGAAATCCCCTGCGACATCGCAAACTACAACATAATCATAGTTGACGACGTTATATATACCGGCAGAACAGCCCGCGCCGCTATCGAATCCGTTTTTAAATTCGGGCGGCCTAAATCTATCCAGCTTGCCGTTTTGATAGACCGCGGGCATCGCGAGCTTCCCATCAGGCCTGATTTTGTCGGAAAAAACATCCCAACTGCCAAGAATGAATTAGTTTCCGTCAGACTCCGTGAGATTGACGGAGAAACAGGCGTTTCGTTATACAGCATATAAAAAAATCCGGGTATTCACCCGGATTTTTTCATTATTTAAACTCTTTCTTTGGTTTCTTTTGTAATTTTCTCTACAAACTCAGAAAGTGTCATTGTTTCGTTTTGCGCAGTGTCGCGGTGACGAACTGAAACGGTTCCGTTCTCCACCTCTTGCTGACCAATAATTACCATATACGGAACACGGCCAACCGTCTGCGCCTCGCGAATCATATATCCGATTTTTTCGTTGCGGTTATCCATCTCAACACGGATTCCTGCACGTCGAAGCGTCTCGAAAACTTCTTTACCGTACTCTGCGCTCTTCTCTGAAACGAGAAGCACCTTAGCCTGAGTCGGAGCAAGCCATACAGGGAACTTTCCTGCAAAATGCTCTGTGAGAATGCCGATAAATCTTTCAATAGAGCCGAAGCAAACGCGATGAATCATAATCGGGCGCTGCTTCTCACCGTTTTCGTCAATGTAATCAAGCTCAAAATTGAGCGGCATCTGGAAGTCAAGCTGAATAGTTCCGCACTGCCATGTTCTTCCGAGAGAATCTTCAAGGTGGAAGTCAATCTTTGGTCCGTAGAAAGCACCGTCACCCTCGTTGATGGTGTAAGGAAGCCCAAGCTTTTCAAGCGCACCGCGAAGTCCGCTTGTAGCTGCTTCCCAGTCCTCATCAGAGCCCATACTGTCCTCAGGACGGGTTGAAAGCTCAACGGAATATTTGAAACCGAACTTGTTGTAAACTTCGTTGATAAGGTCAACAACGCCGACGATTTCGTCCGTAATCTGCTCACGGCGCATAAATATATGCGCATCATCCTGAGTGAAACAGCGAACGCGGAAGAGACCGTGAAGCGCACCGCGGAGCTCGTGACGATGGACAAGACCCAGCTCGCCCATACGAATCGGAAGGTCACGATAGCTGTGCGGCTGTGAGCGATAAACCATAACGCCACCCGGGCAGTTCATCGGCTTAACGCAGAAGGTTTCCTCATCAATAGTCGTTGAATACATATTGTCCTTGTAGTGATCCCAGTGTCCGCTCGTCTCCCAGAGACGACGATTCATGATAAGCGGAGTTGCAACCTCTACATAGCTGTTACGGGTATGAAGCTCGCGCCAGTAATCGATGAGCGTGTTTTTAAGAAGCATACCCTTCGGCAGGAAGAACGGGAACCCCGGAGCCTCATCCGCAAACATAAACAGCCCCATTTCCTTACCTATGCGGCGATGGTCACGCCTTTCAGCCTCTTCAAGGAGCTTTAGATAGTCTTCAAGCTCCTGCTGTGATGAAAAGGCGATTCCCTTTACGCGTGTGAGCATCTTGTTGTTCTTATCATTCTTCCAGTATGCGCCTGACTGGTCCGTAATCTTAAATGCTTTGAGAGCCTTTGTATAGCAGAGATGCGGGCCTACACACATGTCAATATAATCACCCTGCTGATAGAAGCTTATCTCGGCATCCTCCGGCAAATCTCCGATATGCTCGACCTTGTATTTCTCGCCGCGACTTTCCATGAGAGCAATAGCTTCATCCCTCGGAAGAACATACGGCTTTATCGGGAGATTCTCCTTAACGATTTTTCTCATCTCCTGCTCGATTTTCACGAGGTCTTCATCCGTAAGCTTTTCATCACCAAGATCAACGTCATAATAGAAGCCCTTTTCTGTTGCCGGGCCATATGCAAAATGCGCATCAGGATAGAGCCTTGATATTGCCTGTGCCATAATATGCGCTGCTGAATGGCGCAATACCTGAAGTTCCTCCTCCTTCGGGCATTCACCGACAGTTCCGTTACTGTAAATTACCTTCATATCTTATACCCTCTTTCGGATAGTAAATCATTTGTTGAAAATAGTGGACAAATTCCGCCATTATTCACTTTACATTGTATAATAAAAACAGGCTGATTGTCAATGCTTTATTTGCTTTTTGGCCGTGAAATCTATTGACAAAAAAGCCTTTTAAAGCTTATACTGTACTCATTAAATACATCACTTATTAAGGAGCCGTATGCTATGGTGCTTGCAATCGATATAGGCAATACAAACATAGTGCTTGGCGGGTTCAACGAAAACGAGCTTGATTTCGTTGTCAGAATAGCTACCAACACATCATGCACGGAGGACGAGTACGCCGCAAAGCTTTATAGCGTATTGTCGCTTTACCAAGCCGATATTTCAAAAATTGACGGTGCTGTAATCTCCTCAGTTGTTCCTCCTCTCAATCAGATTATGAAAAGAGCTGTCAGATCAGCTTTCAATACAGAGCCCCTCTTAGTCGGTCCGGGGATTAAAACCGGCATCAACATTCACTGTGACGCGCCCTCTTCTGTCGGCGCTGACCTTATCTGCGCCTGCGTTGCAACTCACCACATTTACGGAAGCCCATCCCTTATAATTGATATGGGAACCGCTACGAAGATGATGCTTATGGATGAAAAGGGAACCTTTATAGGTGCATCAATCATCCCGGGTGTCAACATCGCTCTTCATGCTCTTTCAAGCAAGACCGCACAGCTTCCTCAAATAAGCCTTGAAGCTCCAAAATCGGTCATAGGAAAAAACACGTCCGACTGTATGCGTTCAGGAGTCGTATTCGGCAACGCAAGCATGTTAGACGGAATGATTGACCGTTTTATTGATGACTTTGCCGCCCCCCTTAAAGTTTTTGCCACGGGAGGCCTCGCCGAAACGATAATCCCCCATTGCAAACACGAAATCACGCTTGATAAAAACTTGGTTTTAAAGGGTCTGCATATTATATATAACAAAAACAAATAGTAGGTTCGACGGATATTTCTCCCGAATCTTTTGGGAGTTAATATAAAAATTTTATGCGTTGTACCAGGTAACTGGACGACAGCAAGGAGGAATTTTTATGAACAACAGAAGAAAATCCATACAAAAGCTAGTGCTTGCTGCACTGCTTACCGCCCTCGTAATTGTCTTACAGCTTATGGGTGCATTCATCCGTTTCGGCGTGTTTTCAGTTACGCTTGTTCTTATTCCGATTGTAATCGGAGCTGCAACCTGCGGTGTGGCAATAAGCACCTGGCTCGGTCTGGTCTTTGGAGCAGCAGTATTGCTAAGCGGCGATGCTGCACCCTTCTTAGCGATAAGCGTGCCGGGAACAATCATTACGGTTTTGGCAAAAGGCATGCTTTGCGGCCTTCTCGCCGGCCTTGCTTTTAAGCTCACAAATGTGCTCCTTGAAAAGCGCTCGGCAAAGAAATTGCAGCTTTTGAAAAAAGATGGGCTCTGTGAATCATGCGAGACAGTGGTTTTTAAGTTTATATCACACAACAACAAATACCTCGCTGTTCTTGTAGCAGCGCTTGTCTGTCCCTTGGCGAACACCGGAGTTTTCCTTGTCGGTTGCAGGGTTTTCTTTTGGGATATGCTCTCTGCTACTGCCACAAACCTTGGTATTAATCTTATTAATTACATCGTTTTCGTCCTCATTGGCGGAAACTTCTTGTTCGAGATTGCCACAAACATTATATTAAGCCCCATAGTTGTAAGGCTTTTAAACGTCAGAAACAGAGCATCATAAAAATCAAGAGCGGTTTTCGGAAAATGAGCTTTCCGAAAACCGCTTTCTTTTTTTAAAAAAGACGCCTTTCTGTGTTGAGAAAGGCGTCTGGCGCGCTGTGGAGAATTCGAATCCCCGACCTTGTGGTCCGTAGCCACACGCTCTATCCAGCTGAGCTAACAGCGCATATTGCTCCTGACAGCTTTACTATAATACCACATGGAAAATAAAATTGCAAGCACTTTTTCAAATTTTAACAAATTTTTTCTAGCTTATT
This sequence comes from Eubacteriales bacterium, assembly GCA_045649265.1. GTDB lineage: Bacteria > Bacillota > Clostridia > Oscillospirales > JAAYXM01 > SIG480. Next base: position 8,520 of record JAZRPO010000080.1, on the reverse strand, counting down.
TATCGCAATGTATGATATAATGATTTTGGTGATTGTTTATGAAACATCAAATCACAGTCCATGCGGGAAACAGAACAGATATTTTGTGTTCTGAAAAAAAGGAAAACCTTCTCTCTCTTCTTTCCGGAAATGGATACATTGTTTCTGCGCCTTGCGGCGGAAACGGAAAATGCGGAAAATGCAAGGTTACAGCAAAGGGCGACTTTCTCCCACCTTACGGTCAGATTCCCTCTCCGCGCGAAATTCAGGCATGCAAGGCATACCCCTGCGGCAGCTGCTCTGTTTTTCTTGATTTGCAAGAGCTTCGCGCAGACAAGCAGGTTGAGCTCTCTCATTGTGAAAATCTGGGAATCTCTTTTGACGTGGGAACCACCTCTGTCTCCGCTACTCTTTTAGACCTCGATAAAAAGTGCGTGCTTTCTTCGCTTACCTGCAAAAATACACAGGCTTCTTTCGGGGCGGATATCATCACTCGCCTTTCAGGAGATTATAAAAAACTTTCAGATGTTCTGATTGCTCAGATAAATTCAATTACCAAAGCTCTTTGCCCCGATATGCACCGCATCAAAAAGCTTACTTTTGCAGCCAATACGGTTATCTCACATTACCTTGCCGGGCTTTCTCCCGAGGGGCTTGCAGCATTTCCGCTGCGCCCTGCCGACACCTTCGGCAAAACGTATTCGGCAAAAGAGCTCGGTTTTGTTGCAGAGCTTTCCGATGTATATATCTTCCCGTCACTTGCTCCGTTTGTGGGGGGAGACATCACATCAGGGCTTCTTTCTCTCAATCTTCCATCGTGCGATACGACAACGCTTCTTATTGACATCGGAACAAACGGCGAGATGGTGCTTTGTAAAAACGGTATTTCTTATGTTACCTCTGCCGCCGCAGGCCCTGCCTTTGAAGGCGGCGAGCTCTCGTGCGGAATGCCGGCAGAGCCGGGCGCTGTTGTAGCTTTTGACGGAGTTTCTTTTTCAACCATCAATGGCCTCTCTCCCCGTGGAATTGCAGGGAGCGGCGCGATAGATATTCTTTCCCTGCTCGTTTCTCGCGGTGTGATTGAAAAGAGTGGCAGACTTTTGCCTCCGGATGAGTCTCCGCACTTTAAAGACCGCCTGAAAATATTTGACGGTGACGTCATTTTCTCAATTTCCGATGACGTTTTTCTTTCAGCAATGGACGTGCGAAAATTGCAGCTTGCAAAGGCAGCAATCCGGGCAGCGCTATCCTTACTTTTGATCAGAAGCGAAACCTCCCTTGCTCAAATTGACTGTGTATATATCGCAGGTTCCTTCGGCGCTTCCGTTAATGTTAACAATGCAGCGACAATCGGTCTTATCCCCCGCGAGCTGCTCCCTGTCTGTTGCCCTGCCGGAAACACTTCGCTAATGGGTGCACAGAAAGCTCTTTTTGACGAATCTTCACTCTCTGATATTCAAAGCATCGTTTCAAACTCAACTCATATAGAGCTCTCAAACGATGCTGAGTTCGAGGATGAATTTTTAAAGAATATCAATATGTAGAAGGCGGAGCGTTCTCCGCCTCGGGCATAAGGCATACATCTTTTTATGCCTACAGAATTGATTGCAGGCTGTCTATAACGTTTCCTGCGCTTTTTAAAATTTTCCCTGCGCTGTGCTTCATACATTTGCAGCTTTTGTTTTTCTTCGGCATTGCGACTGCTGCAACAGTTCCTCCAACAATCAATCCTGCTGTCATTCCCTTCCAAAAGGGAGTCATCATAAAATCACTTCCCTTACAATAGTATTATCTCCAAAGCTTCGCGTCTTTTTCGCGGAAATTTGTGGAAATAAATGTTTTTAAGGAGACAAAACGATGAAAAAACTCATCCCACTAGTACTTGCGCTTGTTGTTCTTCTTTCATCTTGTTTAGAGTCGGAAGTCGATAAAGCGCCGGACATACCAAATGAAGCTCTGCCTGCACCTGAAACAAAAGAGGAGCTTTATTCTCTTTATTCGGCAGTCGGGTATGGTCAGCCCAAAGAGGAACTGGACTCGCTCTATGGTGAGCCTACGCCTTCATACGATGACTTCGGCTTGGTTAAATTCTATACATATTTTAATCAAACAAAGTCTGCCGGAGTTTCGGTAATTTTTGACAACGAACAAAAGCTCAAAATCAAAACGCTTTTCTTTAACACAAAGCAAAATCTAATTCCCTTTTCAGGGCGTTACGATGACGATAAAATCCGGCTTATTAAAACGGACATGGCGCTTGATTCGGCAATAGACACAATGAGCTCAACTCCGCTTGAGCTTTCATGCGAGTATTCCAAGGATGGCCCCGACAGCACAAAAAACATTTACTGCTGGTATAACGAAAACGGTGATAACTTTATGATTCACACTGAAAATGGTTTTGTTGAAAATGTCGCTCTTTATCGCGACTAAAATATAAAAATGAAGGGGATAAAAATGAAAAAGATTAAATTTATCGAAGAATTCAAGGAATTTATTTCAAGAGGAAATGTAATCGACCTGGCAATAGGTGTCGTCGTCGGTGGTGCTTTCAAAAGCATTGTTGATTCACTCGTAAACGATATAATAATGCCGGTTGTCGGTTTCCTTATCGGTGGACTCGATTTTTCAAGCTATGCCTTGAAGCTCTCATCAACCATCGCCGATGACGGAACGGAAATTGTAAACGCCATACTGTACGGGAAATTTATAAACAGCATTATAAGCTTCCTCATTATCGCCTTCTGTCTCTTCATTACGGTTAAGGTTATCAACAAGTTGCGCAGAAAGGAAGAACCTTCGCCCGAGCCGAGTGCTCCTCCCGCTCCGTCGAACGAGGAAGTCCTTCTCTCTGAAATTCGAGACATTCTCAAGGAAGGAAAATAAAATACATTCCGGAGCTTGTGCAATAGCTGTTGCGCAAGCTCTTTTTTTGTGTTATACTGTTTTTGTCACAAAAAGGCAGAGTAGGAAATATCGGGCCAGTGCCGTGCGAACGGGGAGTTGTCGCACAGACGAATTGCGCAAGAGTGCGTTACCGTGATATTTTCGCATCCCGCTGCTGAAAGTCTCGGCTTGCTGTCCTCTTTGTGGTGAAAATTTTTAGTCACGAGGAGGACTATAATAATGTTAAATCGCATAAAATCTTCAGCAAGAGAGCTTAAATCGGTTAACTCACTTGTTATGTGTGCCTGTCTTGTAGCTCTGTACGTTGCCTTGAACTCCGCATCAATCTATGTTACTCAATCCTTAAAGCTCACGTTTTCTTTCCTTGTTCTCGGCATTATCGGGTTCCGTTTTGGAATCGTAACAGGCTCAATCGCCGCTATTGCATGTGACCTTGTCGCATATTTTATTCGCCCTGCAGGGCCTTTGCATCTCGGTTTTACTCTTTCAACAATTCTTACCTGCGTAGTCTTCGCTATCTTTCTTTATGAAAAAAGTTTTTCGCTCTGGCGCATAATCCTTTCCCGTCTTTTCGTAAACATTTTTATAAATATTCTTCTCAATACGTTCTGGCTTTCGAATTTATACGGGAACGCATATATTGTTCTTCTCGCCGAGAGGGTTGTCAAAAATCTTGCCCTTTTACCTGTCGAGGTTGCACTCTTATATTTTGTAATTAAAGGCTTTTCCGAAATTACGAAAAAGCTTTAAAAAAGCATATGGAGTTGATTTTTTTGGATATTATTAAATCAATTATTCTCGGAATAGTGGAGGGCATAACCGAATGGCTTCCCATAAGCAGTACGGGGCATATGATACTTGCAAACGAGTTTATGGGAATCGGGCAGAACGATTTTTTAAACTCCCAACTCTTCCTGTATGTAATTCAGCTCGGCGCAATCCTCGCTATTGCTACCATCTATTTTAAAAAACTTAATCCATTTTCCCCTTCAAAAACATCTGAGGAAAAGAAATCCACATGGCAAATGTGGTTCAAGGTAATCGTTGCCTGTATCCCGGCAGCAGTTCTGGGTCTTCTGTTTAACGATGCGATGGATGCAATCTCCACCCCAACCGTTGTCAGCACAATGCTCGTGCTTTACGGCATAGCATTTCTCCTTGCTGAAAAATACCGCAAAGCCCCGAGAATTGATTCCATGAACGACATGACCTATAAAACTGCACTTTTAATAGGGCTTTTCCAGGTTCTTTCAATCGTTCCCGGAACCTCGCGCTCAGGCGCAACAATCCTCGGCGCAATGCTTCTCGAATGTTCCCGCTCTCTCAGTGCAGAGTTTTCTTTCTTCCTTGCAATCCCCGTTATGTTCGGAGTCAGCTTCTTGAAAATCGTTACGAACGAACATACCGTTTCGTCATCCGAATGGCTTCTCCTTTTAATTGCAATGGTTGTCGCATATGTCGTTTCACTGCTTGCAGTAAAATTCTTAACAAGCTATGTTCGCAAGCACGACTTCAAAGCCTTTGGATGGTACAGAATTATTCTCGGCATAGTTCTGCTTGCATACTTTTTAATTTTTTAACTTGACCTGGATTTAAACAGAGGCCGCAGCAAATGAATTTTGCTGCGGCCTTTCACATTTCTTTTCTCGCGGCAATATAATGTAACGGACTGTAAAAAATCCAAACAGAACCTGCGCCGGAAAGGAAGAACTTAATATGAAAAAGAAACTCGACATTTCTGTTGTTGGTGGAGATACGCGTCATGTACAGCTTGCAAAGCTCCTTTCAGACGATGGCCACCGTGTTTTTGCATACGCTATGGAAAACGCGGCATTACCGAAAGAAATCATACGTTCAGATGATATTTTTTCTCTTTCAAAAAATGTGGATTGCATAATTTTGCCTTTACCAATAAAATCCGAAAAAGGACATTTGAATGCTCCGTTTTCTGATACCGAGCACTCAATCAGCTCAATTTTTTCACTTTTTTCAACCGGTCAAACCGTTATAGGCGGAAAGATTGACAATGAAACATTTGAAACTGCCGGAAGATGCGGGATACGCCTTTTTGACTGCCTCGAACGAGAGGATTTTACGGTTATGAACTCTGTCCCTACGGCAGAAGGAGCTATTGCTGTTGCCATGCAGCATCGCCAAAGCACACTGAATGGCTCAAAATGCCTGGTGCTTGGCTTCGGACATATAGGAAAGCTGCTTTGCTCCTATTTAAAAGGCTTCGGTGCGTTTGTTACTGCATCTGCTCGAAAATCAGGAGACCTTGCCTGGATTTCCGCCTATGGCTATACAGCGATAAGGACCGCTGAGATAACCTCATCGCTTTCCGAGTTTGATATAATATTTAACACAATCCCGTCTCTTATCCTTGACAAAGATGCATTGTTTTCAGTCAAGAGAGATGCGTTAATATGTGACCTTGCATCGCTTCCGGGCGGAGTTGACTTTGATGCAGCAGAACAGCTCGATATTCGCACTGTTCACGCGCTCTCCCTTCCCGGAAAGGTAGCCCCCTTTACAGCAGCAAAAAGCTTGCGCAGTACTGTTTATAATATTCTCAACGAATGGGGGAAATAATCAATGAAGAAAACCGTGGTCGGCTTTGCTCTTTCCGGTTCCTTTTGTACCTTTGCCAAAGTCGTCCCTGAAATCGAAAAACTGAAAGAAAACGGATATGACATTGTCCCAATCATGTCTCAAACTGCCTATTCAACAGATACACGCTTCGGAAAGGCGTCGGAGTTTGTAAGCTCCATAGAGGATATCTGCCAAAGAAAAATCATTCATACCATATATGATGCTGAACCGATAGGCCCGAAAAAGCTTCTCGATGCTCTAATCATTGCACCATGCACAGGCAACACCATCGCAAAGCTTGCATGCGGGATATGCGATACCTCCGTTACCATGGCGGCAAAGGCACATCTTCGAAACGGCCGACCTCTTATTATCGCCGTCTCCACAAATGACGGTCTTGCAATAAATATGAAGAACATCGGAACTCTTTCAGCAACAAAAAATATTTTCCTTGTTCCTTATGGACAGGATGATGCTTTTTCAAAACCAACATCGCTCGTTGCAGATATGAGGAAAATCGAAGACACTCTCAGATATGCTCTTGAAAAAAAACAAATCCAGCCTGTTTTGCTTGCAAAATAAACGCTTTTTCCATAAAAAGAGAACAGCCTTGCGAATGGCTTTCGCAAGGCTGTGTTAAGTTATTTTACCTTACACCGTTTTGTTCCAATATTTCTTCCATCTGCCGGACTCTGGAATCCCACGAGCAATCTCGCGCATACTGAACTCGCTGCATCTGCCGTTTGTCATCAGGCTCATCCATTGCAGCTTTACACATTTCAATAAATTCGCTCTCTGTTGATGCTATATAAACTGCATCGGAATATACAAGCACCTGCTCCGGCTGAGGTGTGCTTACAACAGGTTTTCCGGTTGCGAGATATTCGTAGAATTTAAGCGGGCTTACATCCTTAGAAAGCTCACCGTCGCGGAAAACATTAAGACAAACATCAAAATTCTGCAGGTATGCCGGAAGCTCGTCGTATTTTTTAAGGCCGAGAAAATGGATATTCTTATATTTTCTGAGGTAATCCACATTTACTCCCGGCAGAGGCTTGCCGACAAGAACAACCGACCAATGGGGGCAGTTTTTTGCAATAGCTTCTATTTTGTCATAGTCGATACATTCCTGCAACATACCAACAAAACCTATTATCGGGTGTGATATCCCTTTCATATCCTCAGGGACTTCATACTTTTCTGTCACCGCACTGTAAAAATGCTCAAAGTTTACACCGTTTGGAAGCATAACTGTTTTTTCGTTATACTGCGACAATGTATCATACAAGCCCTTCGCCGTAGCAAAAACCGTATCAGCATTTGTTGCAAGGTCACGTTCGAGAGAATTGACAGTAGCTTCATCTATAAAGCCTTTATAGGCGCTGTGCCTGTCAACACAATCATAAACCAAACCATTGTGCGGAATGTGGGGTGCGGCATCTGCCGATGTCGGCGAATAGCACCAGAGGATCGGGGCTTCAAACCCGTGCTGCTTCATTTTTTTGCGGACAAACCGAGCAATTTTTTTCTGATTGAGCTTGTTTATGAATCTGAACTTATTGAAAAACGGAAGAACGGGCGGAGTTGCATATACGGTGAGGTTGTCACGCGCGCGCTCTCCTTTTTTTCTGTACATAAAAAGCCTTTGCCATGCACTCTTGTCTTTAAACGGAGCAAGATATGTGACAGGGGGGTCAAAATACAAAATTTCGTCCGATGCAATTCTGTTCATGACATGCTGCTTGCGAGTCGGGAACGGATGATAGCAGCTCGTTGCAAGGCATACGATTTTATTCATTTTCTTTTCCTTCTTTTCTAAAAAACTCACAGAGGTGTTTTTTGTTTTCCTTCTCATTTTCGCGCATTTTCTGACACGCAAAAAGCATATTTTTTCCGTATTCCGTATCGCTCATCGTTCTGTCTATAAAACCTTTGAGTATATCTGACGAACACGCTTCATACGGAACACACATTTCACGCCCGATGTAGTTCATAAACCCTGTGACCTTGTGGTCATAGGCAATGCCTATAGTAGCAACTCCCTGCCCTGCACCAAAAACAAGCGCATGGAGGCGCATCGCCATGATAATACGCATTTTCGAAAGAATACCGATGACGGTATGAACATCGTATTCTCCCCTTATGATGACGGCATCCTCGCCTATTTCTTTCTTTATTCGCTCTGCAGTCTCAATATCACGCGCCCTCTCCATCGGAATAAGCGCAATTTTAAGACCGTAGCGCTCGGCTGCATACTTTGAAACTGAAACGATATGAGGAATTTTTTCATCAATGTTTTTCCAGTTTCGCATTGCAAGGCACAGATAGCTTTCAGAAAGAGAAAGCCCTTCTTTTTCAAAAACTCTTTCAATCTCGCGCTCGGCCGCAGGAATTATTTCAAGAGTAGGGTCAGCCGCAAGAAACATTCTCGGTCTCTTTACTCCCATCTCCTTTAATTCGTCATACGAATCGGGGTCACGCAGGGTTATGCAGTCAACATTTTTATCGATCACCCGAGCTGCAAGGCGGCGATTGTTCTTCCGCGTTACAGGGCCTATTCCGCAGCCATACATCATAACATCGCACGAGGACAGCTTTGCTGCTTTCAGGGTGAATAAATAGAAATACAGCGAACGGCTTGAGGTAGAGTCCTGAATCAGGCTTCCTCCACCGTTTATATACAGCTTTGACCTTCTCATTTCAAGTAGCATCCGCAAAACATTAAAGGTGTGGATAGCTCTTACCTTATAACGCAGACGCGTTTGCCTGGGATTCTTTGACATAACACAGACTTCTGCCGTGTTTTCAACCTCATGTATTCCACGCACAACTGCTTTTAAAATAGCATCATCGCCCGCGTTTCCTCTGCCGTATGAACCACAAACCACAACTCTGTTTGCGTTTGCCGCATTTTTCCGTCTTTCAAGAACTGCCTGATAAATAGATATCTGATTTTTGACCATCGCCTCAAAAGAGTATTTCACACGCGCTTTTGCAAGAAGCTTTTCAGCCATTTCGTTGCGAAGCTTCGGGTTTTCATAC
>JAZRPO010000079.1:0-9496 GCA_045649265.1 Eubacteriales bacterium | reverse complement strand
CTGATTTTATATTATCAAATGGGAAAGAGTTTATCAAGCAACTTTGATATATTCTCTATGTAAAGTTGGGTTGTCAAAAAACGAAAAACAATACAAATTATACATTAAAATATGCGAGAAAAAAGTCTCATTTTGTAAAATGCAATTTACAAAATGAGACTTTGGTTAAAAAAATCTTCTCCCGCCCTCTGGACAGAAATGAGAAAAAAGAACACAGACAAAAAGTCGGTGTTCTTTCATGGTGGGCCTTCGGGGACTCTACCCGCGCACTAAAAAGCGTGCCACCGGCACCCTTTTTACGGCAAGCCGCCGTGCTGTTCTCGTCTACCTCAGGATGCCACAAAGCAAAAAACACCCCATCTTGCGACGGAGTGTTTTTCACTTGGTGGGCCTTCGGGGACTCGAACCCAGGACCATCCGGTTATGAGCCGGGAGCTCTAACCAACTGAGCTAAAGGCCCGCTTGGAAAGCTTATTAATTATACAAAAAATTAGAAGTGTTGTCAATAGTTTTTTGAAATTAATCGCGCATCTTCAAAAGTGAATTAAGGAACTCATTGTAAATCTGTTCTGCATGGTTGTAAAAATTTGATGTAAGCTCTTTTGCGGACTCCCTCGACATGGCAGTCATAGAAAAAGAAAAGATTTCGCCCGATTCATCCGAAAGGGAACAGAGGATGCGGAACGCGTCACCGTCTTCAACGATTTTGACCGAAATCAGGTTTTTGCGGATGATTTCCTCGCGGATTTTGTTACAAGCCTTTTCGGCTTTGCGCAAAACAGAGCCTGGGACAGAGCTTCTTATGGCACCGAGGTCACGAATGCCCTTTGAAGTTATGGAATAACGGTCAAACCCCGTATCCGAGCAGAGCTCTACATGGCCGGTTTCTACCATTCCGGTCAGATAGTCTGCGAAATTGAAATAGTTGATTGCATCGTCAACAAAAACCATCTGCATAAGCTCGTCAAACGAAACGGGCATACCGATATAATCAAGAACATGAAGCGTGAGCGTTTTAATTTCGAGCTCGCTTCTTACAAAACCAAATCCGGGCATAGGAAAACACCTCCGATACAGAAAAGGGCTTTTAATATTATATAAGAAAACAAGAATTTTTTCAAGTAGTTAACAGATTATTTACTGGACTTAAAAACTAAAATGGTGTAATATAAAAACGGAAGAAGCTTAAAAGGAGAAAACAATATGAAAAAGAAGGCTTTGATTCTTGGCGCAGCAGGGCTCATTGTTTTGTGTGCAATTGCAGTGGGTATATTGTTTGCGGCTAACTCTGCGGCTACGGGAGATGTAAATGAGCGGATTGAAAAGGCTGATGAGTTTGCGGCGGCGGGAAGAATTAAGAAGGCGGAGAATACATATAAAAGTGTACTCCTGGAAACATCTTTCGACATTGACACATCAAAAAAGCTGGTAAATTTGTATAAAGAAAACGGCGACTACAAAAAGATGGAGAAGCTGCTTCGTGAGCTTATGGCACGGTACAGAGATGATTTTTCCGTGTATGAAATGTTGCTTGGGATTTATCGCGAAAAAGGTGATGTAACGGCGGCGTTTTCATTTATTGACTCTATAAATGACGAGGATATTCGCCGCAAATGCCTTGATATGGTATATGACAGAAATTCTGAGTTTTCGCTCATTATGGGAAACACTCCTGGCAATTATACCAACGGTGCTCCACTTGCTTTTTGGCAGGATGAGGTTTTTTATTCCGATTCGTCTGACAAGGGCAGGCTCTATAAATATTCAAACGGAAAGAACATAAAGCTTTCTGATGACAGGGTTCAGAATCTGAGCGTTGTAGGTGATTACCTCTATTTTGTAGATATCAGCAAAAACTCCCGCATCTTCAAAATGAAAACGGACGGCAGCGAACTTGAGCAGATAGGCGACATTCCTGTAAGCTCGCTTATGATTATAGCGGGGAAATTCTATTTTATCAATATGGAAACAAACGAGCTTTGCACAATGGAGCTTAACGGAAAGAACCTGAAAAGTCTTTCGGATAAAAAAATAATGAATATGTATAATTACGGTTCGAATTTCTATACCGACAATCCCGGAGACATGGAAACAACTTTGCGCATTTCCCTTGACGGAAAGCAGGAAGAGCTCTATATCTACCATTCGTGCTATTTTGTTACGGGATATGATGATATGCTCTATTTCAAGGACAACACCGATGCTAATGTGTGGGGCGCCTCGACCTCTGGAGACTACTATCAAAATGTCCATGAATCAATGTCCGGCTATATAAATGCAAGTGGAGGATATGTATATTTTGTAGATGTTGAAGACAATGGTACAATAATCAAGATGGACCTTTTAGGCACCGAGAAAACAAAGCTCGTAAGTGACAATGCAGCGTGGCTCTCGATTGATGGAGACTATATATATTATTTCAATGGCAATGACGGCGAAAAGCTTTACAGAATAAAAAATGACGGAACGGAAAGAACACGTCTTAACTAAATTTTAAGAAAACAGAAACGGTCCCGGGAAAATATATCTTGCCCGGGACCGTTAATTGTGTTTAACGCAGCTCTGTGTCAAATCGTCGTTTGAGAGCGGTTTATACCTATAAAGTCACAGAGTACTGTCGGGTTTTGAGCCTGCGTGTGCAAAAGTATCCAAAAACTTGACTGTACTAAGGCTTGAGTTTGTGTTCGAGGGGTGGAAAACTGCAATGGCAGTGTACATCACGAGCGGAACGACAAGCTTTGGAATGCGTTTTTTAAGAAAATATGACGTATCGGGAGTTTTATGGCTTGACATAAGAGTCATATAAGAAAGCTCGGAAAATCGTTAAATACGCCTTGCAACATAGAAAACACGCATGCTGTCAGACCTTGGCGGAACATCGGAGAGCTCATCATAACAAGCTTCAAGAGCAAAACCGTTTTCTGAAAGGCAAGAGATAATCTCGTCTTTTGAAAAGGCATATTCCTCATGCTCTTCATAGCTTCGGGACCAAAGCTTGCCGTCTCTTTTAAAAATATCCAGCATCATAAGGCAACGGCGCTCACTTTCGTTATAGGCCGCGCGCCATATGCAAACATCGTCATCGCCGTCCCGCATGAAGCATTGCCCGTCAATCGTTTTGAATTTATAAGCTGTGTTGATGTCGAAAATGAATAATCCGCCCGGACGGATAAAGAATTTAAGGCGGGAGAGAGTCGCATCAAGGGCATCAGACCCGTCAAGATGATTTATGCTGTCAAGGCACGAAACACAGGCATCGACGGTTCCGTATAAATCAAGCTCCTCCATTTCCTGACACAAAAAAAGCGGAGGGATAATGCCGGAATCACACGGCTTCGAAGCGGCGACACTCAGCATATCGGGAGAAGCATCGACTCCGATAACTTCATATCCGCGTTCTGCCAGGATAAAGGAGAGAGTTCCAGTTCCGCAGGCGAGGTCAAGAATGCTTGAAACCTGCGCATTGTGCCGAGAAAACAAAAGCTCGAAAAAATCTGCCCAGCACGGATAAGAAACATCCTCGGTGAATTCATCATAACAGGCTGAAAGACCTTCATATCGGCTCATATATACATCCCCTCCCATCAAGGTTTTTCGGTTGCAAATTAGGATACTATAAAAACAGGATCAAGTCAAGAGAAAAATATATACTTTGAGCCTTTCCTGTGATATAATATAGAAAATATGCAGATTTGTTCAATTATCCTCAAAAGGCAGGGTGAGATTATGAAAATAGATTCGCTCATAACAAAAATAATGACCGGTTCAGCCCCTTGTGTTCTGGGGCTTGATATTGGGTATTCCTCTCTCCCTCTTGAATTTATGCGCGTGTCATCTGATAAGGCAGAGGCTGTCCGCGCATTCAACAGGGTGGTTATAGGAACTCTTGCTGATATTGTTCCGGCGATTTCCGTAAATGTTCCGGCACTTTTGCCGTATGGCACGGAAACCATAGCAGATGCGATTTCCTATGCCCGTGAAAAGGGGCTCTTCACAATCGCTGATGCAAAATGCAGCGGGGATCCGCGTGCAGCTGTCGGCGAAGCTGAGCTTTATTTTGACATAATGGGGGCGGACTGCGTGACAGTCTCGCCGTATTTTGGGACCGGAGGGCTACTGCCGCTTCTTGAAAAAAGCAGAGAAGATGGCAAGTGCATTTTTGTTGCGGCTCATTCAGAAACAGGCTCTCCGCGCGAGGTGCGCGAGCTTATAGCAGGAACCAGAAGTGTTTATCGTGTCGTGTGCGAGCTCGCAAGCAGGATGGGTGAAAACAGAATCGGGCAAATGGGATATTCCGAGATAGGAGCAATGGTCGGAGGCGTCGCAAACAGCACGCTTGCAGAGCTTCGCCGTATCCATAAAAATATGCTCCTTCTCATAACCGGCTATGACGGCAAAAAAACAACAGCGCACGACATAAACGGAGCATTTGATATGCGCGGGCTTGGCGGTCTTGTTTATGTTACGCGGGCAATAACCGAGCCGGAGGGCGAGGGCGCGTACTCCGAGCGGATTCGGGAAGCTGCCGAGAAGGTAATCCGAGACCTTCGGGTTTGCTTTTAAGATACGAAAGGTAAGGCAATATGACAGATATATATTTTGTTCGTCATGCGGAATCTTTTGGCAACCTCACTCGCCGTGTGTATGGATGGTATGATGGGCTCGTAACACCAAAGGGATATGCTCAGATCGGCAAGCTCAGAGAAAGATTTGAAAGCATTCATATAGATAAAGTATATTCAAGCGATTTGAAAAGAGCCTGCGAAACTGCGAGAGCGATATTTGAACCGAAAGGGTTATCTCTCAACAAGGAGCCTGCTTTTCGTGAGATTTCCTTCGGAGTTTGGGAGGACAGACCTTGGGGCGAGCTAGTTTCCGGTTTTTCTGAGGAGTATGACGCATGGCAAAGCAGGCCTCTCGATTTTTGTGTCGAGGGAAGTGAAACCTATGGAGAGGTTTACGCCCGCGCAAAGAATGCGCTTTTGCGGATAGTTTCGGAAAATGAGGGAAAATCAATCGTAATTGTCAGCCATGGTGCGGCGATCCGAATGCTGATACATGGCTTGAAAAATAATGATAATCTTGCAGGCGTTGAAAGTGCCGAGTGGGGCGACAACACCTGTGTCAGCCACTTTAAGGCTGAAAACGGAAAGTTCAGCGAGGTGTTTTTAAATTGCAACAGCCACCTCCGCGAGCTTGAAGGCTTTGCAGACGGCATGGCCTGGGTGCGCGAGGGCGGCGGAAAAAACGTCTGGTTTAAAAATGCCGTTTTCCCGCATGATACCGATAAAATAAGAAACTACAGATGTCTTGGTCAGGGTGAGGTTTTTGGAGATGAGAGCTTTGATTTCCGCGTTTTTGACCGCCACGCAAAAAGGCTTCTGAAAAGGGACGGCGAAAATATAGTGTTTGCCCATCTCCAAAGTGAAGAAATAGGCATGATAGAGCTTGATTCCGATGCCAAGGTTCATCCGGATGCAGGGCATATTTCTTTTTTGTATCTGAAGCCGGAATACCGCCGCAAGCGGTTTGGCATCCAGCTTATCGGACATGCCATGAGTAAGTATAAATCAAAAGGTAAGAAGTATATAAGTGTTCGAGTTTCAGATACAAATATTGCGGCACAACGCTTCTATGAGAAATACGGTTTTCGTGAAATCTTCAGGGAGAATGACGGCGGCGAAATTTTGCGCGTTATGATTCTTGATATATGAGAAGGAAAAGGGTGAAAATCTTGGCTGAGAAAAAGAAAGTGTCGTTTGTTCGCGGTGCTTTAATTCTTGCGATATCAAGTGTGCTTGTAAAGGTCATCGGGGCGGTTTTTCGAGTCCCGCTCACAAATCTCGTCGGGGAATATACGATGGGACTTTACAGCATGGCGTATCGCTACTACTCAATAATGCTTACTATTGCTACCGCAGGTATCCCGATAGCGATATCTAAAACGATTTCAGAGAGCCGTGCTCTCGGAAAAACGCGGGAGACACAGAAAATTTTCAAAACTGCAATCTTACTTTGCGCGGGAATAGGCCTTGTGGGTATGCTTGCGCTCATGATATTCTCAGAGCCGCTCGCGCTTGCGACGAACGACATGAATGCCGTTCCAAGCATTATGGCGCTCGCTCCTGCGGTTTTGTTTATGTCGGTCACAGCCGGTTTTCGTGGCTATTTCCAGGGCCATGAGAATATGCTCCCCACGGCCATTTCGCAGATAATTGAGGCACTGTCAAGATTGTTTGTCGGGCTTGCGTTTGCCTGGATTCTGCTTTCGTCGGGATTTGCGGAAAAATACATTTCTGCGGGTATAATCCTTGGTATAACAATCGGCACCGTTCTGACGGTTCTTTTGATGTTGCTTTTCTCCTTCCGCTCAAGAGGAAAAGAGGAGAGGCTCTCCTCTGGCGTCGGCAGTGAGGTGCGCAAAAGCTCGGAAATCCTCTCCGCTCTTCTTAAAATTGCAATCCCTGTCACAATCGGCTCGCTTGTTATGAACATCACGAGCACGATAGATATGTTCCTCATAACAAATCGGCTTGCTTCAATCGGGTATGATTCAATACAGACGACAAGCCTTTTCGGGATTTATGAAAACTATGCTCTCCCGATTTTTAACCTTGTTCCGTCAATTATCATATCTCTCAATGTAAGCGTCACGCCCACAATTTCTGCCCAGCACGCAGTCGGAGACCGCGAAAAGCTACACAAAACGCTTCTCTCGGCACTTCGTATAGTAATAATCTTTACTCTGCCTGCATCTGTGGGAATCTCGGTGCTGTCCGAGCCGATTCTCTCCATTCTCTACAATTCTCCTGCAGATGTCGCAATCGCCGCGCCCGTGCTTTCAATCCTCGGCATAGCTTCGTTCTTCCTCTGCGCATCCTCGCTCACCTCGACTTCTATGCAGGCGCTCGGTCATGCAACCATCCCTCTTGTGACGATGCTTGTCGGTGCGCTTGTAAAGGTTTTTTCAAACTATGTATTAATCGCCATGCCCGGCGTTGAGCTTTCGGGTGCGGCGATCGGCACGGTGCTTTGCTATGTCATCATAACTGTGCTCAATATGATTTCATTAAAACGTCTTGTCGGCTTTAAACCAAAGTTCTCTGACACATATCTCTGTCCGCTCTTCTCATCGCTGATAATGGGAGCTTGTGTATTCCTTGTTTACAAGGTGGCAAATTCTGTAGCAGGAAACCTCATCTCCGTTGCAGCCTCAATCACAGTCGGAGTGGTTGTCTATTTTGTAGCGATGCTTTTGTTGAGGGGGATAACAAGAGAAGATGTCAAGGGGCTTCCGAAAGGCGAAAAAATAGCGGCAAAGCTCTTTCCCAAAGGTTAAATAGAAACGCGGATGTTCATAACATCCGCGTTTTTATTTTACATATCGGAAAAATCGGTTATATAAACAAACGAAATTTCATCGCCGTCTGAAAGTTCATAGTCCGAGGCGGAAACCATGGGTGACTCGCCGTTTACAAGGTAGCTCCAGCCGGAAAGCTCACCGCAGTCGAACTGGTACAGGTTTGAGATTGCCTCAATGTACTTGGAATTTGCTCCGGGTGTTTCTGAAAACTCGAAGTGTATGTTTTCCTCTTGAAGCTTTGTTACAAGAATGTAAAACGCAGTGTCGCCGGGCGAAAAGCTAAGCTCGGTTTTTTCAACGATGCAGCCATCAACAGGAAGAAGCGCCCGTTTTTCTTCCGATAGTGCATCTGATTCAAGCGCATCAGAGCAAACAACTTCAAGAGAACAGGTGAGCTTCTCATTGGAAGCGGGGAGAGCCGTGCATGCCGCAAGGGAGATGAGTAATGCAAAGGAGATAAGAAGTGTAATAAATTTTTTCATTTTGATGACCTTCCTTATATTATAATATGTTTGTTCTGTTTTTTTTAAAATACGCTCCGACTGCCATAACTGCGCCGAATACGATGAGATACCATACACAGCCGAAGCCGTGTGCAAGAATAGTAGCATATATCATAAAAAGCGAAGAGAAAATTGCGAGTGAGGGAATGACAAATCGCCTTATAATTCCAAGCTCCTTGGATTTTGCCATCCACATTGCGAAAATCGGAATATAAAAAGCATATGTCGTGAGAATGGGAAGCTCTGTCGGGTCGAAAACGAGAAGTCCGGTCCAGGCTTTTGAGAGGTTTGAAAAGTAAAAATAGACGAAAATTAAAACACAACAGACAAGCCCGAAAACCGAGGAGTTGGCAGACATATTTGTGTTTTTGTCAAGCTCGCCGAAAATGTCGGGGCAAGGCCCCTCGTTGCGCGCGGCAAGGGCGAAGATTCCGCGTGAGCAACCAAGCATAACTCCGTTGAGGGTTCCAAGGCACGAGATTGCTACAAAGAGATTGAGAATGTTGCCGAAAACGTTTCCAAAAAGATGAGTGAAAGCGATGGATGTTCCGTGTTCTATTATCTCTTTGCTTGTGGCCGCACCGCAAATGCCGGCAAAATAAAGAACATATATTGCGATTATAAAAACAGAGCCTGAGATTAAGGCTATCGGGAGATTTCGCTTTGCATCGCGAAGCTCTGAGTTTATTGAGGTTGCAATAATCCAGCCGTCATATGCAAACGCAGTTGCACATACCGATGTGAGAAACGGAGTGCCGGATGCAGCAGAGAGCTCTGAAGGAGGCAAAACGCTGTTTGAAAGCCCGCCGGAGAGCAATCCGTAAGCAATGCCGACAACCGCCATAAGTATAAGCGGAATGAGCTTGATTATTGTAGCACCCACTTGAATTTTTCCTGCAAGCTTCGGAGAAAGTGTGTTTACAGCAAAGGAGAAAACAAGATACAAAAGTGTCAGGACCATGCACTCCGGACCGAGTATAATTCCCCCTGCTGCTGCGGGGACGACAAGCGGAAAATCAGGGCTTACAGAGAGAATGAAAGCAAGCGTAAAACGTGCTGATAACCATGCGAGTGACATGGTGAGTGCGGGGTAGTAAATCGTGCTTAAAAACCAGCCGGTGTAATAAGCAAAGCTCTTTCCGAGTGCAGCCTCTGCATAGTCAATTATGCCGTTTACCTTTTCATACTTCTGCGCCATTTGGGCAAACGCAAGAACGCAAAAAAGCATAACAAGCCCGCCTGCAATCCACGCGAGGATTCCCATTGGCAGACTGCCCCCGGTTATTCCAACAATCTCTTGTGCCTTAAAGAACACTCCACTGCCGATTACGATTCCGACAACCATGCAGATTGCAGTGAATAAGCCATACCGTTTCTGAAATCTTTCTTCCAACAGAAAATCCCCTTACAACAAGTTTTAAAAGCAAGTGCTTTTAAAATATTTTTTGTCGGAAATTTCTGTTATATTCACATTTTAAAATATAACTCACGAGAGGGAAAAAGTCAATCGCCATTTCGCGTAGCACAAAAAACAAACACACTCAAACTCTGTAGAATAAAGTCTTGCTTCCCTCTGAAAAGTTGTCACAATCTTGTCAAGCACGAAATTAAAAAAGTGCTATAATCTATG
>JAZRPO010000078.1:0-16392 GCA_045649265.1 Eubacteriales bacterium | reverse complement strand
GGGTGATCAGGTAAAGGAATATGACATTGAAATAACAGCAATTTATTTTGATGGTGAAAAAACAAAAAATATGCTTATACGTGCAACAGACCCCGAGCTTTTATCAAAAACCGGCGGCATAGTCTGTGGAATGAGCGGCTCTCCCATAATTCAGAACGGTAAGCTCGTCGGTGCAGTTACCCACGTTTTAGTCAACGACCCGACGAAGGGATATGCGATATTTATAGATAATATGCTCGATATGGCAGCATAATTCTAATAACACGAAAGCTCATTTGTTTTAGAATAAAACAAATGATCTTTTTAATATTAACAGATTGTATTATAAATCAATCCACTTACCGTGTTCAGGAGCAATAAATACACCGTCAGGTACTAGACGCAAGAATTCTTTTTTGAAATTTTCAATAATTGAAGGATCATCTTTTCTGCGAAAATCATGATGATGCGGAATAAGAATCTTACATCCAATTTCAGCAACAAATTTAACTTTTTCCAGCATTTTTTCATGCTTGGATGATCTCTGGATAATTGCAATATCCGGCTTTAAAGCTTTACAGATATTGATTTGTTCTATTGTAGGCTCGTTTCCCCACAACAAAATCTTTGTGCCGTTAGGAAGGGTAAATAAAAAGTTGCGGTATTCTAAGCTTCCAACTGCTTGCAGAGATGCTATGCCGGGGTCTCTTAAACACAATTCATGTGCTTCTATACGCTTCACCAAATCATTAAACCCTTGTCCGGGATTTGTGTGTCTTCCATATAGCGCACGGATTTTTACATCACCAAAATCAAGCTCATTGTCAGGATACATAGGGTAAATTAAAGACGGAGAGTAATTGAGCCATTTTGCAAGAGGCATTGCAGTTTGATCTCCACAAAGAAGCTTCGGCTGAAATTTTTCAACCAATCTAGGAATATCTGTAATGTGGTCCCAGTGTGCGTGACCAAGGCATATAATGTCGCAGTTTTCCACATTTTCCCATGTTAAATCTGTTCCGACACACTCTGTAATATACGGGTCTGTAACCACAGTTAAATTGTTGAAACGAAGCTCGAAAGAGGTTACTGCTAACCACTTAATTGAAAAACCAAACTTTTTATTCATAATATATCCCCTAATTTTAAGTTAATAGTCTTTTTAAATATTTTTAATAAACTGCTTCGGTGTAGTTTTAAATGTCCTTTTAAAGCATTGTATAAAGGAACTGCTGTCACTGAACCCGCACAATATGGCTGCATCGTACTCGGTTTCCCCTTCTAAAAGAAGCTTTACTGCATTTCTGAGACGACAGTTAATTAAATACTCATGCACGGTTTTTCCGGTGTATTTTTTGAATGCAGTCATTAAGGTTGTTCGCCCTATATGAATCATATCAGCAAGCTCTTTTGCAACTATTTTTTCCATATAATGCTTGTTTATATAATCTAACGCATCGCAAATCGGTTCCGGAATAGTTTTAGCATGTGTATTCCTATTCCTTGAAATATCATCTATATACGAAAGTAAGTAAAAAACCAAAAACCTTTTCCGAATAATACTTTCTTCATTATCTATAGACTCAATTATATTTTTGCAAATTTCCTTTTCTTCCTGATTAATTGTAAAAACTGCACCTTTCTTGCCAAACACAGACAATAAATTTATAGTCTGAATATCAAAACTTTGAATAAAATCTTTGGAAAACATTAAGAACAGGCTACTATATAATACACCCGACTTACATGTAACAAAATGTGACGTATCAGGTTTTGCAAGAACAATCTTGCAATCTGCCCCTTCCACTATTTGATTTGAAACAAGAATTTTTACATCTCCTGACAAAATTAAATTTATTTCGTAAAAATCATGCTCATGAAAATCAGTAGTCGAACTTCTATATCGGTCGCGTTTTTCTACATATACATCTGTCCAGTTTGTACCATATTGAAGATCGTGTGGTGTATTTTTCATGCTTTACTTCCCCTTACCCAAAAAGGTAACGAAGCCCATCCTGTATGTGAAGATCCCACCATTTCCAGGAATGATCACCTTCGGATCCTTCATAGTAATGATCAATGTTAAGTTCATTTAAAAGCGTGTGGAATTTTTGATTTGATTCGATAAGAAAAGGGCCGTCCTCTGTTCCATACCAAATATACATTTTGGGAAACTGAATACCTTGCTCATAATTTTTGCGCACAAGTGCATACAAATCATGTTTACTTCCCTCAAGTTCGAGGAGGCTTTCCATATTAAAATCAAAAATGGATTTAAATTCATTGAACAAATCCGGTCTGTTTTTTCGTGTCATATCCAGAGAACCGGAAAGTGAAATACAGCCTCCAAATTTTTCGGGATAAGTAAGAGCTACTTTTAAAGCACCGTACCCCCCCATAGAAAGACCTCCAACAAAATTATCTTCCCTTTTATCCGACATTCCTTTAAAATATCCTCGACAAACCTCAGGCAGTTCCTCGGAAACAAAAGTAAAATAATTTGCATCGTATGCAGTATCAGTGTACCAACTTCTGTCCACTTCAGGCATAACCGCGGCAATGCCATACTCGCCAACATATCTTTCGATGGATGAACGACGCATCCAATCTGTGTGATTTCCCGTAAGACCGTGAAATAGGTATATTGTTTTGTAATCTTTAATATCTCCTAATCCTACACCGTCATCCCTTTTGCCCACCTCAGGGAGAACCACATTTACCATAATGCGTTTTCTTAATGCTTTCGAATAATAATTAAATTCTATAAACGACATAATGACCCTCCTTTAATTTGTATATTGTAAATCATATACTAAATAAAGCTTATCATTATTCTGAATAAATTTCAATATATTTAAGAAAATACGATTCAAAACACAAAATATTTGAACGATTCATAAATTTTATTAAACATTCAAATATTGTCATTTAATTATGTCACATATATAATTAAAGTAAATTTATGTAAAGGAGTGGCAAACTATGAGTTACATAAAATTTGAATGCGAAAAATTAAAGAGTTTGTGTTATGATGCGTTTTGTAAAATTGGTTTTTCTGCGAAGGAATCTGAAATAATTACCGATGTATTAATTCTGGCAGATTTATATGGAATTAAGTCACACGGAACACAGCGACTTGCAAGGTATTATAAAGGTATTGTAAACAAAACTATAAATCTTGACGCAAAGCCTGAGATTGTATTTGAAACTCCTGTTTCAGCAGTTGTTGACGGGCATGGCGGAATGGGACAGCTAATTGGTCATTATGCAATGACTTTGGCTATGGAAAAAGCAAAAAAAGTCGGCATGGCAATGGTTTCCGTTCGCAATTCCGGTCATTACGGAATTGCAGGTTATTATACTAAGATGGCATGCGATGCAGGTTTTATTGGAATATCCACAACTAATTCAGCTGCTATAGCTGTTCATACTAACTCGAGACAAGCTATTTTAGGTTCCAATCCTATTGCATTTGCAATGCCTGCTGATCCATATCCTTTCTGGTTCGACGCAGCAACAACTGTTGTTCCGAGAGGAAAGATTGAGGTTTATAACAAAGAAAGTAAGCCTATTCCTGAGGGCTGGGCTATTGGTTCCAACGGAAAAGTCTGCTCAGACGCAGAGCATGTACTGGACTGTATAATGAACAAAACAGACGGTGGAATTCTGGTTATGGGCGGAAGTTCAGAGGAAACAGGAAGCCACAAGGGTTATGGTTACAGTATGATATGCGAAATTTTAAGTGCCATAACCTCATTTGGTAACACTTCCAATCACTACACAAGAACAAAAGGACAAACTTCAACCTTCTGTCACAGCTTTATCGTAATTGACCCCAAAATTTTTGGTGATGCAGAATTAATGAAGAAAAATCTTTCTGTTTTCATGCAGGAGTTACGAGATGCAAGACGCGCTGACGAAAATATTCCAATTTACACCCATGGCGAAAAGGAAATAATAAGCATGGATAAAATGCTGAAAGAAGGAATCCCCGTTAATATAAGTACTGTTGCAGAGATGATAGATTTATGTAACAACGTAGGACTTGACAGCACAGAATATCTTGGAAATGTAGATGTTTCAACTGCCAAGATAATAAATTATGACAAACTATATAAATAAGATAAATGCTTATGTTATGTCAAAATATTCTTATAAACTATTAAAGAAAAAACCGAGGAAGTATTTAATAAATATTAGGTATAACTAACTTAGCAAAAAAATTTATGAAAAGACTCAAAGGAGTGATAAATATGGAAACAGGAATTATGCTATATGTAGCATGCAAAAAAACAGACGTATATGAACAGATTAAAATTCTTAAAGAAATAGGAGTGCGCAGAACTTTTGTAAGTGCTAAGCATCCTGAGATTGATAAGGTAATATGTGCTATAAAAGATGCTGGTCTTATTTGCGACACCATACATTCTGAGTACTCAATAACTCATAATGGGGAAAAAATCCATATGGATGATGTAAGCAGAGCAGGAAAAGCAGGGGAAATAATGACATCAAGAATTATGAAGAATATTGATATCTGCGCAGCACACGACATACCGATTATTGTTGTTCACCCGTCTTATGACCCGCCCGAACTTGCAATAAACGACATTGCTAAAGAAAGGTATACTGCCATCGGAGACTATGCAAGAGAAAAAGGAATAACAATAGCCTTTGAAAATCTTAAGTACACAAAAAATCTTGAATTTATCATGTCCCTCGTTCCAGATGCAAAGTTTTGCTGGGATTGCGGTCATGAATACAGCCGTCTTGCAGACCATAAACCAATGCCTTTGTTTAAGGATAGGCTTGCGGCACTTCATGTTCATGACAACTTTATTGAAAATGACGATCATATAATTCCGTTTTTAGGTAAGGTTGATTTTGAGTATGTAGGAAAAGAACTTGCAGAGAGTGGATTTAACGGAACTTTAATGCTGGAAGTATTATATGGCAGAGATGAAAAATATTCAAACGAACCTACATATAAAGATTTTGCATTAAAAGCAAAGCACGCCGCTGAAAAAGTTATTGAAATAGTTCAAAAATACAGGAGCAATTAAAATCGTTGACCCCTATTGACAACATTCGTGAGCGGCTCACCCATAATCCAGAAGGGAAAGCTCGTCGGCGCAGTTACCCACGTTTTTCTCAACGATCCGCCGAAGGGATGTGCGATATTTATAGATAATATGCTCGATATGGCAGCATACCCCCCCATAGGGGGGTTTTTATTTATGCCTTATGTAAAAGGCGTAAATAATAAAATTACTTATAAGCATTGACTTGCAAGCGATAAACATATATAATTACATAAGTAAATATTTAGCAATATGTCAAAAAATGCAGTTGGGTAAGTCTGATTTAATGCAATAATAACAAATGCCTATATTAAAACCCATGCCCATAAAAAAGGTGCCGTTCAGAATCTGGTACGGCAGATACATACAGGGCAAAGGGATATACGTCCTTGCATTACAGGCGGAGCGATTGCGCTTTCTCTGACGCACAAAATTTTAAAAGCAAGCATTGAAGAGAAAAGATGAAGGATGGTGCAGTAACAATGAGTTACACAAAAATCAATGTAGAGGATTTAAACAACATATGTATTGAGGTTTTTAAAAAGCTCAACTTCAATGAAGAAGAGTCAAAAATCATTACGGACATCCTGCTTATGGCTGATTTGTACGGCATAGAGTCGCACGGTGTTCAGCGCCTTATGAGATACTTCAATTCAATCAAGCAAAAAACGATACATGTTTCTTCAAAGCCTGAAATAGTTTTTGAAACGCCGATTTCCGCCGTTATTGACGGACAAAGCGGAATGGGACACCTTGTTGCAAACTTTGCCAACAATCTGGCAATACAAAAGGCAAAAACAGTCGGAATGTCTTTTGTGTCTGTACGCAACTCCAATCATTACGGAATTGCAGGCTATTATACAAAAAAGGCCTGCGAGCAAGGGCTTATCGGTATATCTATGACCAACACAGAGGCAATCGCTGTACCCACAAATGCAAAGCAAGTTATGCTCGGTTCAAACCCCATCGCTTTTGCAATGCCTGCAAAACCTTATGATTTTTGGTTTGATGTAGGGACAACCGTCGTTACACGAGGAAAGCTTGAAGTTTATTCCAAAGCAAACAAGCCGCTTGAACTGGGTTGGGCTTTGGGTGATGACGGAAAAGTTTCTTCCGATGCAGCTAACGTTTTGCATTGCATAGGCGACAGGATTGGAACAGGTGGCATTTTGCCCCTCGGCGGCAACACCGAGACAATGGGAGGTCACAAGGGATACGGTTTTAGCATGATATGCGAAATCCTCTGTGCAATCACCTCCGGCGGAACAACCTCTAATCATAATGTTCGCAGAGAAAATCAAGGCGCAGGAACTTGTCATTCATTTATAGTGATTGACCCGAAGATTTTTGGTGACCCGGAAACCCAGCAACAGAGATTGTCTGCATTTTTGGAGGAAGTGCGTTCTGCAAAACGTGCCGATGAAAACATACCTATTTATACACACGGCGAAAAAGAGATGCTCAGATATGAAGAAAATATAAGAGACGGCGTCAGTGTAAACATTAAAACACTTGACGAAATAACCAGCATATGTTCAGACCTTGGCATTGATATGAGCAATATATCAAAAAAAGAAGTTGTGTCTGTCTGATTTAATGCAACAGTAAACGAGCAAAAGGCACAGGAACTTGCCGGCTATGCTATCACATAGTCTCATATCTATGATAACATTACAGCTCCGCTCATTTTAATTTGAGCGGAGCATTGTAATTTTCGCCCGGCTCATGATATAATTGCAATATAAACATAGGATATTTGAATTGGACGTGAAAAGATGAAAAATAAAGATTTGGAAAAAATAGTTTTTTCTGCCATGTTTTTGGCGCTGAGTATAATTTTGCCTTTCTTTACATCACAAGTTAAAGAGATTGGAGATAGCTTTCTTCCGATGCATATTCCGGTAATGCTGTGCGGCCTTATTTGCGGTGCGCAATATGGACTGATGGTTGGTTTTCTTTCGCCGATTGTGAGGGCGCTTGTTTTCTCCATGCCGCCGCTATATCCAACAGCTGTCTGGATGTCCTTGGAGCTTGCTACGTACGGATTTGTTCTCGGGCTTTTATACGGCAAGTTAAAAAATAAAAAAACCGGATATTTGTACCTTTGCCTTATAATCTCAATGCTTTGCGGGCGCATCGTATGGGGAATAACAAAAGCGATTTTGTTGGGACTCGGCGATAGTCCGTTCACTCTCAAAGCTTTTATTTCCGGCGGTTTTTTAGATGCGTTCCCGGGCATCATATTACAGCTCATATTAATTCCCTTTATAATGGGAGTAGTAAATCACACAAAAAAATCAGCAAATAAAAACAATAACGGTTGAAAAGCAGCCCTTAAAAAAGTCGTTGTGGTGGTTATGACTTAATAGATGCAAAAATTTTTTAAAAAATTAAAACTTTTTTGAAAGCTTTGCTATCTATAAGATATAAGCAATAAAAGCTACTTATTATTTTAAACAAAAGGAGAAAACAAAAATGAAAAAACTTTTAAGCCTTTCTCTCGCACTTATTCTCGTCTTCTCTCTCTTTGCTTGTGGCAGAGACAACGAAGAAGCTGAGATTGTTGACGACAACAAGGAAGTTATTACAGACGAAAACATTTCTACCGAGACTCCTGCGGAGCCGGAAGCGTCAGAAAAAGAAGATGTTGAACAAGAAGCACCTCAGAAGCCCGAGGATAAGCCGGTTTCAGGAACTCCCGAGGCAAAGCCTGAAGTGAAGCCCGAGGCAAAGCCTGAGGTTGAAGAGCAGAAGCCGCAAACTCCTTCCGCCGAAGAAAAGCCTTCCGCAGGAGAAGCTAAGACAACCGGCGATATAATGCTCGGCATTTTCCGTGCAAACAAGGATAAGAGCATCGAGGATATCGCGAACGCCTGCCTTGCTGACCCGTCCATTCAGTTTATGTCGGGAACAATGCCGGTTGAAAAAGGCTTTCTTGCTGAGTTTGGCGGCGATATAACAAACTTCGATAAGGGCATAAAATTCGGTCCTATGATGGGTTCAATCGCTTTCTCCGGCTTCGTTTTCGAGGTTTCCGGCGATGCAAACGCTTTTGCAAAAGAGCTTGCAGAAAAAGCAGACCCCCGCTGGAACATCTGTGTTGAGGCAGACCAGACGGTTTATGAGGTTTCAGGGAACAAGGTATTCTTCCTTATGTGCCCGAAGTCTCTTGAAGGCTAAGCTGAAACAAACATTTTTTAGGGCGGCACTTTAAAGCCGCCCTAAAATTTCTCTGCGAAAGGATGTTGCTGCGTGCTTTTTTCAAGCATCCCGTTTTTATACTATTTTCTTCCATTGGTGCTTATTCTCTATTTTATTTCGCCAAAGAGCATCAAAAACCTTACGCTCTTGCTTTCGAGTCTCTTTTTTTATGGCTGGGGAGAGCCGAAGTATGTCTTTCTGATGATGGCTACTATCCTCTGTGGCTTCTTTCTTGGGCTTCTGATTGAGAAGTTTCGCGCCAACCGCGCACTTTCGAGGTCGCTTCTCGTTTTGTCGGCAGTTCTGTTTCTCGGTGCGCTCGGAGTTTTCAAGTATGCGGATTTCTTCATTTCGAGCTTATCTGCCGCAACGGGAATCTCTGCTTCTCTGCTCGGTATCGCGCTGCCGATCGGTATCAGCTTTTATACCTTCCAAATTCTAAGCTACACGATTGACGTTTATCGCGGAGAGGTTGCGGCTCAGAAGAACCTAATTTCCCTTGCGACGTATGTCACAATGTTTCCGCAGCTTATTGCAGGTCCTATCGTTCGTTATAAGGATGTGGAGCGCTCGCTTACCGAGAGGGCGCATACCTTCTCAAAAACAGCAGAGGGCGTGCGCCTGTTCGTTATCGGGCTTGCAAAAAAAGTGCTTATTGCAAACGTACTGGGCGAGCTTTGTGATCTGTTCCGTGAAAGCTCGGAAAAATCCGTCCTTTTCTTTTGGGTGTTTGCAATTTCCTATTGCTTGCAGATATATTTTGACTTTTCGGGATATTCAGATATGGCGCGCGGACTCGGAAAGTTCTTCGGGTTTGATTTTATGGAGAACTTCAACTATCCGTTCATTTCAAAGAGCATAACGGAGTTCTGGCGCAGATGGCATATCTCGCTCGGAACGTGGTTCCGGGATTATGTTTATATCCCGCTCGGAGGAAACCGTTGCAAAAAGTCGCGACATGTCTTCAATATTCTTGTTGTCTGGATGCTCACGGGCCTTTGGCACGGCGCAAGCTGGAACTTTGTTATATGGGGGCTTTACTTTGCGATTTTGCTTGCCGGAGAAAAGTTCATCTGGGGAAAATTTGTAAATAAAAGCCGCATCGTTTCCCGCATATACGTTCTTCCGCTTATTCTCATAAGCTTTATCATTTTTGATTCCACAGCGCTTTCAGATATTCCTCTGCGCGTGGGCGCGTTGTTCGGAGCAGGAGAGTATCCTCTCGTTTCAACGGAGACCTTGTACTATCTGAGGAGCTATTTGCTCGTTATCTTAATCGCGCTTGTGGGCGCAACTCCGCTTCCGAAGCTCCTGACAAAAAAGCTTTCCCAAACTGGCTTCGGAAAGAATATTGTGTCGCTTGCGGAGCCGGTATTTATCATTGCTCTTCTTGTCATGATTACCGCATATCTTGTTGACGGTTCGTTTAATCCGTTTTTGTATTTCAGGTTTTAGGAGGTTTTGCAGAATGAAAGACAAGCTTATATGCATCTTCTTTTTTTCATTTCTCTTTGTTGGCTTTGCTCTCTGCCTCTTTCTCCCAAAACCTGAGTTTTCAGAGAGCGAAAGGCGTGTTCTCACAACCTTTCCCGAGGTAAGTGCAGAAAGTGTTTTTTCGGGGAGTTTTTCAGACGGATTCGAAAAATATTCAACGGATGTTTTTCCTTTCCGCGATACCTTTCGCGCAATAAAAGCATTTTCCGTCAATGAGCTTTTCTTGCAGAAGGACAACAACGATTTCTTCTATCAGTCAGGGCATCTTTCAAAGCTTGAATACCCGCTAAATGAAAAGCTTCTCGCTCATGCTACGGGCAAGTTTGCTTATATATTCGATACGTATCTCAAAGGGCATACCGAAAATATATATCTTTCAATTATTCCAGACAAAAACTATTTTCTCGACACCTTGAAGCTTGATTACAAAAAGCTATGCGATATAGTACGTCGGGATATGAGCTATGCAGAATACATTGATATTTTTCCGCTCCTTTCTCTTTCTGATTACTACACAACCGACAGCCATTGGAAGCAGGAAAACCTCCTTCCTGTTGCAGATAAGCTCCTTTCCGATATGGGGAGAGGCTCTGTCGGAAGCTTCTCACAAAACAGCCTCTTGGCTCCTTTTTACGGTGTATATTCAGGCCAGGCTGCTGTAAAAACTGCGCCGGATACAATAAAATATCTCACAAATGATGCACTTTCGGATTGTATTGTGAAAAAATACGATTCGGGAAAGGCAGAGGCTGCGTTTATGTATGACCTGTCGATGGACGGCAGCCGTGACCCGTATGAAATGTTCTTGTCGGGAAGCTCGGCTCTCATCACCATTGAAAATCCCGAAATAAAAACAGAGCGCCAGCTTATAGTTTTCCGCGATTCGTTTGCAAGCAGCCTTGTGCCGCTTTTGTGCGAGCAATACAGCAAGGTCACACTTGTTGATATTCGCTATATCCCGAGCGAAATGGTAGGGCAGTTTATTTCTGATTTTGACACCTCGGATGTTTTGTTCCTATACAGCACGTCAATGCTCAATTCAAGCGGAGCAATGCGTTAGTTTTTCACCCCGCCCCTTTCTGGGCGGGGTATATTTGTTTTTTCAGACACTTTTATATGTTCTTTTTGCAAAATATGTTTGTAATATTGGGCAAAACATGATATACTACAAAAAAGATGTTTTTTTATTTGAAAAGGAGACTTTATTATGTCTAATGCTATTTCACTTACAACAGCAGCTTTTTCAGAAAAAATTGAAAATTCAAAAGGTGTTGCTCTCATAGATTTCTGGGCAGATTGGTGTGGGCCGTGCAGAATGCTTGCACCTGTGATTGATGAGGTTGCAGAGGATTTCGCAGGCCGCGCGAAAATCTACAAGGTCAATGTTGATGAAGAGGGTGAGCTTGCCACAAAATTCGGCATTATGTCAATCCCAACTCTCATAATTTTCAAGGACGGGACAGCTTTTGATAAGCTTGTCGGGGTTGTTCCTAAGGATAACATTTCCAAAGCAATAGAAAACGCATTGGGATGATGCGCTTTTGAGGGGGTAAAGGTCTTATGGAAAACACAGAGAGAAAGGTCTTTCGCAAATCATTTATGGGCGGCTTCTCCAAAAAAGACGTCAACGCCTACATTGAAGAGTTTGCAGCTCGCTATACCGCGCGCATAGAGGAGCTCGAAGCCCGCCTTTTAAAATCAGAAGAAGAAAAAGGCGACATTGCTGAGAAGCTCTCCCGCTCAGAGGAAGAATTGTCAGCGCTTTCTGGTGTTTCGACAGAGCTTGCGGAGATAAAGCAGAGGTTTGAAGCTTTATCTGCTTCGTTTTCCCAAACGGAGAGCGAGGCTGCCAAGCTTCGTGCTGAAAATTCAGATTTGAAAGCAAGGGTCGCTTCACTTTCCGGCATTGAGAGTGAATATAATTCTCGAAAGACAGAGCTTGCAGATATTGAAATTTCTGCAAGAAGCCGCGCAAATGAAATTCTCGCCGATGCAGAGCGTGAGCTTTCTGCGCGCCGCGCAGCTCTTGATATAGAGCTTTCGGAAAGGGAGAGGCGCTTTGCTGAGATGAAGGCAAGCTCCATTCAAGAATCATGCGAAACTGTATCCGTAATGGCACGCCTTGTCGACTCTCTTCGCGCTGAGGTTGACAGCATGGATTCCCGCCTTATCCGCATTACGGAAAATGCCCGCAACAATTTATCAACCCTTTCAAACAGTGTTTCAGACGCAGGCGAAAAAGTTTCCAAAATTAGTGATGCTCTCAGAGAACTTAGTAATTAATATATTTTCAAAGAGAAAAGCATCGCCTGAGTTAATTTAAAAAATAAAATTGAGGTTGCAGCAAATTAAATTTGCTGCAACCTCTTTTTTAAACTTCCTTTGAATAATACACGGAAAGATTAACTATAATAAGTTTATGCTGAATTTGGAGATGTTTATTATGGATTTAAAAAACAAATACCTTTCCACAGTTTATTCAAAAGTTGTTTCAAAGAATCACGGAGAAGAGGAGTTTCATCAAGCTGTCCGTGAGGTGCTTGAATCCCTCGAGCCTGTCGTCGAGGCGGATTCGAGGTATGAGGAAATGGGAATCCTCGAACGGCTTTGCGAGCCGGAGCGATTTTTTTATTTCCGGGTACCGTGGGTTGACGACGAGGGCAAGGTTCAGGTAAACCGAGGTTACCGTGTTCAGTTTTCCTCAGCAATCGGGCCTTACAAGGGCGGACTTCGCTTTCACCCGTCCGTGACGGCATCAGTTATCAAATTTTTGGGCTTTGAACAAATTTTCAAAAACTCTCTCACCGGCCTTCCAATTGGCGGCGCAAAGGGTGGCTCGGATTTTGACCCCAAGGGGAAAAGTGACGGCGAGGTTATGCGCTTTTGCCAGAGCTTTATGACCGAGCTTTCGCGACATATCGGACAATACACCGATGTCCCCGCCGGAGATATCGGTGTTGGAAGCCGCGAAATAGGCTTTCTTTATGGACAGTACAAGCGTCTTACAAACGAGTTTACCGGTGCAATCACCGGAAAGGGCCTTCGTTACGGCGGTTCTCTTGCACGAAGGGAGTCAACCGGCTTTGGACTCTGCTATTTCGCGGCAGAGCTTCTCGCTGATGCAGGCAAAAGCTTCGAGGGCAAACGTGTTGTTATTTCCGGTTCCGGAAATGTAGCAATATATGCACATCAGAAAGCAACCGAGCTTGGGGCACGGGTTGTTGCTATGAGCGACTCTGACGGATATATCTACGACGAGCGCGGTATAGACCTTGATGTTATCCGAGATATTAAAGAAAACAACCGCATGCGCATTTCGGAATATGTCAAAAGCCATTCAAACGCAAAATACTCGTCTCCATGCTCTGAAATCTGGACCATTCCATGCGATATTGCACTTCCCTCGGCAACACAGAATGAGCTTGATGAAAAAAGCGCGCAGATGCTTGTGGATAATGGAGTTTTTTGCGTTTGCGAGGGAGCTAATATGCCCTGCACACCCGAAGCAATAAAAGTTTTTCTCAAAAACAAGATTCTTTTCGGTCCGGCAAAGGCCGCAAATGCAGGAGGCGTTGCAACAAGTGCGCTTGAAATGTCGCAGAACAGCCTCAGATATTCCTGGCCGTTTGAAAAGGTTGATAACAAACTTCAAGATATTATGGTCAATATATACAGAAGCTCTGCTGCTGCTGCAAGTGAGTTTGGCTGTGATGGAAATCTCGTCGTTGGCGCAAATATCGCAGGGTTTAAAAAGGTTGCCTCTGCAATGCTTGCATATGGTGTTGCATACTAAATTGCAACCTGCTGTTTGAGCTCAAGATTTAACTTGTCTGCAATCATTGCTATAAACTCTGAGTTTGTCGGCTTTCCCTTGGTGTTTGAGACTGTATAACCAAAAAACTTGTTAAGGGTATCAAGGTCGCCCCTGTTCCACGCTGTTTCGATTGCATGGCGGATGGCCCTTTCAACTCTTGAGGAAGTCGTCTGGAACTTTCTTGCAACCGTAGGATAAAGCACCTTAGTTATTGCGTTTATAATATCAATGTCGTTAACAGCGAGAATTATCGCCTCTCGCAAATAGTGATACCCCTTTATATGTGCGGGAACTCCGATTTCATGAATAATTGAGGTTACGAGAAGCTCTACACTCTCCCGCGATGCGGCAGGAAGATCTGCGCGTCTGGAAATTCCTCCTTCTCCTGCAAAAAGACGGATGCGGTCAAGGAGAACCTCTGCAGTAAACGGCTTTACCATAAAGTATGTCACTCCGCACGCTGCGGCTGCTTTTGCAAGTGCTTCATTCTGCGAAATTGAGGACATAAAAATTATTGGATGAGCGATGTCTTGGATTCGGTTGATTTCCTCTGCTATTCCAAGCCCATCAATGCCGGGGAGAAGGCTGCTTATCACTATAACATCGGGGCTCTTCTCCTTTACAAGCGCAACTACGTCTGCACCGCTGGAGGTTTTTGCGCACAGCTCAAAGTCTCGGTCTGAGGCTACTACGTTACAAATCATTTCGAGATATTCCCTGCTTTCATCCGCTACGAGAATTTTTATTTTGTTTCCCATATTTCATCTTTCCTTTTCCTTTTTTCTTTGTAGATATAATTTACCATATTTTGGCAAAAAGTTCAATAGGAAAACTGGAAATTTTTGGAAAATTTTTCGACCTTGTTCGATTGAAAAGTCAGGGGGAAATATTTTTTAAAATTTGTTGTTATATATAAATGCCTCTCTTTTTGAAAAGAGAGGCATTTGAATCTTATAAAAGCTTTTGTCCCATTATGACGCCCATAACAGATGCCATCATAAGCCCGCGGGTCCAACCGCTGGAATCACCCAGACAGTGAAGCCCCTCTATGCTTGTATTAAAGTCGGCATCCATCTTGACACGATTTGAATAGAATTTGAGTTCCGGGGAATACAACAGTGTTTCCGCCGCGGCAAAACCCGGGACAACGTTATCAACTGCGGCAATGAAGTTTATAATGCTTATCATCGCACGGTACGGCATTGCGGCGGTGATATCGCCTGCGACCGCATCAGGAAGCGTCGGCTTAACGTTTGACTGAGAAAGCTCTTTTGCCCAGGTGCGCTTGCCATCAAGAATGTCGCCATAGCGCTGGACAAGAATGTGGCCGGCTCCAAGCATATTTGTAAGCTCGCCCACCTTCTGCGCATACATGATTG
Organism: Eubacteriales bacterium; assembly: GCA_045649265.1. Classification (GTDB taxonomy): domain Bacteria; phylum Bacillota; class Clostridia; order Oscillospirales; family JAAYXM01; genus SIG480. The sequence continues at coordinate 1,444 of JAZRPO010000078.1, read as the reverse complement.
GCTGATTAAACGGTTCGTTAAAGTTGTGGGAGCACAGAATGGCGAGATTTGTGTTATCTGATTTCAGTTCTTTATAAGAATGGCCGTTAACGACTGCGAGGTCGTTATCGTAATTTTCCTGGCTGACAAATCCTCCCGGATTCTGACAGAAGGTGCGGACCTTGTTCTTAAAAGGCTTGGGATATCCTATGAGCTTGGACTCATAAAGAACCTCGTTGACCTTCTCCATTACCTCGTTTCGCACTTCAACGCGAACACCAATATCTACTGTTCCCGGCTGGTGGGCAATATCGTGCTCTGCACAAACGCTTTCAAGCCAGCTTGCGCCACGCCTTCCGGTTGCAACAACGGTATGCTCTGCGCGAACCTCGCGGGTTTCGCCGTTTTTCTCGATATATGCACCCTTGCAAGCACTGCCCTCAATTATTATATCAGTGCACTGCCAGTTAAAGAGAATTTCAACCCCATTTTTCTGGAGGTGTTCCTCTATTGCAAGATATAGGCTCTGAGCTTTTTCCGTGCCAAGGTGACGAATCGGGCAATCAACAAGGCGAAGCCCTGCCTGAATTGCTTTGAGGCGAATGTTCTTGACTTCTTCCGTCCTGCCGATACCCTCAACATGCTCATCTGCGCCAAATTCGAGATATATCTTGTCTGTGTAATCTATCATCTCGGCTGCGTAATCATATCCTATAAGCTCGGGGAGCATTCCTCCGACTTCAGGAGAAAGAGAAAGCTTGCCGTCAGAAAATGCGCCGGCACCCGAAAAGCCTGTTGTTATATTACAGTAAGGCTTACAGTTTACACATTCCTTCGTTTTTGATTTGGGGCATTTTCGCTCTTTTATAGAGCGCCCCTTTTCGATTATAACTATTTTCTTTGTGCTGCCGCGCCGTATAAGTTCGAGTGCTGTGAAAATTCCGGCGGGCCCTGCTCCGATAATTGCTACATCGTATTTCATTTTCTTCCTTCTTTCGAGGTATCTATTTTTTCAATACGGTTGCTTTGTATTTATGCCAGAACACTTTAATTCTTGAAATTTCCTCCGGTGTAAAGCGAGCATATGCAATTTTTGCAGCCTTTCCCGGCTCTCCGTGTGTAAGGCCCCCGCTGAGCAATGCCATAAGCTGCTTAACATCGTCTGCGGTAAGGCGGGCGCTTATAAGCTTCATCATTTCTTCCTTTTCAGAACGAGGAATCTGTTCTTCTATTTTCTGTGAGGCTTTTTTTATTGTTTCTTTCTTTGTTGCAGGTGTTGAGGGCGCAGGCTTCTGCACCTCAGAAGATGTCGATTGTTTCTCCTGCGACACAATAGCCGTTTCCTCATGGGCAGTCTCCTCCTTCTCTTCCAGAGGGGGTTCTTCCGGCTGCGCAATTTGTGCAACTTCTTCAAGCGTAATTTCTCCACTATCAACCATTTCTTCTAGTTGATTGGAAATTATAG
>JAZRPO010000077.1:0-9046 GCA_045649265.1 Eubacteriales bacterium | reverse complement strand
TTACTCCCGTAATACTTGCAAGATTCGGAGATTTAGTGTAAAATAGATGTGTATAATTATTTTTAAACCAATCTTTTTAAAAGGATCATGATATGCGAGGTGAAGAAGATGCCTGTTAATTTTAAGGGCGGAATTCAACTTGAAGGAAAAAAGTCAGGATTGATGAAAAAGCTCATAGAGGAGATGGATTCTCCATCCGAGGTAGTCATTCCTCTTTTAATGCATAAAGGTGTTATCAACAACCCGATTGTCAGTGTGGGAGACAGAGTTCTTCTCGGTCAGAAAATAGGCGAAAGCGCCCAGGCTATGTCGGCTCCGGTTTTTGCGTCTGTTTCGGGCACGGTCACAGCCATTGAGCCAAGGCTTCATCCAAGCGGAGAAAAGGTTCTGTCGATTGTGATAAAAAACGATTTTACCGACGAGAGCGTTGAGATTCCTCCCGTTCATGACAGATTCAGGACCGTTGACCTCAAAGAGCTTGCGCTTATTGCACGTGAAGCAGGGATTGTCGGGCTCTCGGGAAGTGCTTTCCCTCTTTCTGAAAAGCTTCTCGCTTGCGAGGGTAAGGTTGACACTCTTATCATAAATGGTGCAGAGTGTGAGCCTTATTTGAGCGCAGATAACAGAGTTATGATTGAATATACCGAGGAGGTCTACAACGGCGCGGCAGTTGTGGCGCGCGCCCTCGGAATAAAAAATGTATATATGGCAGTTTCCTCTGATAAGGCAGGAGCTATTGCAGAGTTTCGAAGGTATCTTGCGAAGAAGCCGGGCGGTAAGCTCTGCATTGTGCATACAAGATATCCCCAGGGTGCTGAAAGGCAGATTATTGAGAGCATAACCGGCAGGAAGCTTCCTGTCGGGCAGGATGGCTCAGAGGCGGGCGTGCTCTTAATAAATGCTTCTACTTCGGCGGCTCTGGCAAGGGCTGTAAGCGAGGGGGTTGCGCTTACTTCGCGCGTTGTTACGGTCGCAGGAAGTGCAGTTGCAAACCCTAAAAATCTTCTTGTAAGAATAGGAACGCCCATTGGTAAGCTATTTGATGCTTGCGGTGGCTTCCTTGAACATCCGGGAAAAATAATTATGGGCGGACCAATGACGGGGCTTTCTCAGGCATCTCTTGATGTTCCGGTCATAAAAGGCACGAGCGGGCTGCTTGCTTTCTGTGAGGGAGAGAGCGGCGCAAAGAGTGAGACAAGCTGTATTCACTGCGGAAAATGCGTAGGCGCGTGTCCAATGAACCTCATGCCGCTTTATATTTACCGGGCATATCGCGCAGGCAAGCTTTCTGAGTGCAGAAACTATAACGTTTCAGATTGTATCGAGTGCGGGTGCTGTGCATATGTCTGCCCGGCCAGAATTTCCCTCGTGGCAGCATTCCGGACAGTTAAGAACAAATTGAGTCAAGCTTCTTTTGAAGGTTCGGAGGTCGATACAAATGAGAATTAATAAAAAACAGCTTCTGATGTCATCAGCTCCGCATATAAGAACAGAAGAGAACACTCGTTCAATAATGCTCGATGTAATAATTGCACTTCTGTTTCCTCTTATTATGGCGATATATTTCTTCGGTTTCAGGGCGCTTTCTCTTTCTGTTATATCCGTCATCTCATCCGTTGGCTTTGAATGGGGCTATTGCCGCCTTGTAAAAAAGCCTGCGACGGTATGGGATTTGTCTGCGGTGGTCACGGGGATTCTTATTGCGCTGTGCCTTCCTGTATCCGCACCTTTCTGGATGCCGATAATCGGAAGCTTCTTTGCAATAGTTGTAGTAAAGCAGCTTTATGGCGGGCTTGGGAAGAACTTTCTCAATCCTGCACTCTCGGCACAGGCATTTCTGTTCTCCTGGCCGGCTCTTATTTCGTTATGGACAAAGCCGAGCCTTGGGGCAGGGGCGCTTCCGGTTTTCGGGCGGGTTGCGCGCGAAAATCTTTCACTTGATGTAATTGCATCTGTCACTCCGCTTGCAAAAATGAAGCTCGGATATCTTCCGGCTACGGCAATGGGAGATGTTGACGTTATTACAAGTCTCCGCGATGCTGCACTGGGAAATGTTGCAGGCTGTATGGGCGAGGTTTCTGCGGTTGTTATTGTTGCGGCGGCGATATATTTGCTCATCCGTGGGGTTATAACAGTTCATATTTCCTCATCATATGTTCTGACGGTAGCATTGCTCACCTTCATTTTTCCGTTGGGAGGCAATGCGAATTACTTGTGGTCGCTTTTCAGCGTGCTGTCAGGAGGGCTTCTGCTTGGAGCGGTTTTTATGGCAACAGACTATACCACAAGCCCTACCTCTCCGCGAGGCAGGGTAATATACGGCATCGGTTGCGGAGTTCTGACTGTGCTTTTTAGATATTTCGGGGCATACAACGAGGGTGTTACCTTTGCAATTCTCATAATGAACTGCCTATCGGGCTTTATAGACCGCGCCTTTATTCCACACAGATTCGGCGCAAAAACGGAGAAGGCAGGTGTAGGCGATGAAGAATAAGAAATTCAAATTCCCCAAGTTTTCCTTTTCTGCAATAAAGTTTCCTAAGCTTTCAAAAGAGGGCAGGCACGAGCTTTTTAAAACGTCTCTCGTTCTTGCGGCAACGCTTGGGGCAGTCGCTCTGATTCTCGGTGGTGTGTTCAATCTGTTAAGGCCGGTTGCCGAAAGCCTGGAAGAAAAAAAGCTTTTTGGAGCTATGAAAAGGGTTTTGCCGGCAGAGTCGTATGAGAAGGTTGAACATGAGTTTGATGCTGCTCTGAAAATTCTGTCAGTTAAAAAAGCTTTAAATGGAAATGAAACTCCGGGTTATTGTATCGAAACGGAAGCAAGCGGATATAAAGGCAATGTTAGACTGCTTGTGGGAGTGAATTCCGAGGGTGCGGTGACGGCCGTTGAGCTTCTTTCAGTAAATGAAACCAAAGGCTATGGTGACCGCATTGACACAAATGAATTTCTTTCGCAATTTAAAGGTAAAAGCCAGGAGCTCATAGTGACCAGAGGCCAGGCTGATGAAGAAAAAGAAATCTCAGCAGTCAGTGGAGCTACGGTTTCCTCAAGTGCGGTGAAAGACGGTGTTAATCACGCTGTTGCGGCAGCCTCTCAGCTTCGCGCAAAAGAAGCAGAAGAGGCAAAGCAAGCTGAGGAAGAGCGAAAGACTGCCGAGGCAGATGTCGCCGCAGAAACTGAAAACGCAACGGTGACAGGGGAGGAGAACAAATGAAGAAGATTCTGGATTTCTTAAAGAAAAGCATTCTCCTTGAAAACCCGATTCTTTTGCTGTTTGCCGGAATAACTCCGATGCTTGCAACAAGCACAGGCGTAATAGAAGGTGCTTTTATGGGGATTTCGGCGATTGTGACGCTTGTTTTGTCGTTTATGCTGCTTTCGATTTTGAAAAAGGTTATCCCCCAAAAGCTGCAAAGTATAGTTCATATCATCGCAGTTGCCTGTGTTGTAAGTATAATCGAGATCCTGACAGAAGTCTTTTTGCCGGAAATTCGCTCTTCTCTTGGGATATATTTGCCGATTTTGACAGTCAGCGGAACAGTTTTGCCTTATGTTGAGAAGTTCTCGGCGGGCGATGCTGCCTTTGGAAGATGCACACTAAAAGGTCTTTCGTACGGCATAGGTTTTTTCTCGGTTTGTTTGTGCATGTCAATTGTGCGAGAGCTTTTCGGAGCCGGAAAGCTTGCAGGATTTACGATTTTTCCGGAAAAATATGCAATGTCACTTCTTTTGACGCCTGTCGGCGGATTTTTGCTGCTCGGAATCCTTCTTGCAGTTCACAGAAGATATTTTACAAAAGAAACAAAAGAGGAGGAGAGTAAATGAGTGTATTCAAAATAATTCTCATAAGCCTTGCCTCTGTTTTGGCTGAAAATCTTATTTTCACAAACTACCTTGGAATAGAGCCGTTTTTTAAAAAAACAAGGACGCACAAGGAGGCGTTCGGGGTTTCTCTTGCGGTCATTGTAGGGGCCTCTGTATGCAGCTTTGTCACAAGCATTTTTGATGCTCTTGTTCTTCGTCCGCTTTCAATAGAATATTTGAGAACGGTTGTGTTTGTTCTCATAATAGCTATTGTATGGCGAGTACTTTCGGCTTTGAAAACACGCATGTCGCTTCCGTATTCATATGTCTTTTCGAGCACCGCAATTCTCGGTACTGCGTTAATCGTTTCATCAAACGGGTTTAATCCCTTTGAGGCGATTGTGTACGGTGCAGCGGCCGGAGCAGGATTCATGCTCTCGTCGCTTTTATTTGGCGAAATAAATAAACATCTTGAATATGCGGAAACCCCCAAGTTTTTTGAGGGGCTCCCGATGCTTCTGATTACGGCAGGGCTTATTGCTCTCGTATTCACGGGGTTTTATGGGATGAGGTTCATATAAAAGGCGGTGGCTCAGATGGAGTTTTTGTTTAACATTCTGATTGCTTTTTGCTCAATGTTGATAATAGGAGCTGTGGGTGGAGTGTGCTTTTCCTTATTTACTCCTCTCAGCAGAAGAAAAGAAAAAAGTAAACCCTCAAAAGAGGACGCTTCAGGCCTATGTGCCTTTGTAAAATGCTCAGGCGGGGGAATCTCTGAACGCAGATACACGTTTTCAGACTCTCCTGACTGTGCAACGGCAGATATGCTTTACGGCGGGCTTACAGAATGTCGATTTGCTTGCCTGGGGTTTGGGAGCTGTGTTTCTGTTTGTACTAACCACGCTATTTCGATAAATGATGGGGTAGCATATGTTTCGCCTCAGCTGTGCAACGGTTGCGGAAAGTGTGTTGATGCATGCCCGAGAGCTGTTATTGAGCTTGTTCCGCAAAATGCCGAGATTAAAGTTCTATGCACAAGCTCTCAAAACGGATTCGAGCTTGACAAGGTTTGTGATATAGGATGCATAGGATGCGGATTATGCGTCAATACTTGTCAATATGATGCGATACAGGTAAGAGAAAACGTAGCGGTTATTGATTGGTCAAAATGCACAGCCTGTGGCGAATGTGTGGTAGCTTGCCCGAGAGGGATTATTTCCACGTCACAAAAAGAGAAGTCTGAAGAATTTGATGAAAATGATTATTGTGAAGCTTCTGAAATATTAGAAGAAGCGCAAAAATAACAGGAGGGGCAACTTTTATGAGAAGGTCAGGAAGATACAGAGGCTCACGCCGAAGCGGCGGATTCGTTATACCTGTTCTTGTTGTTTTATGTATTATTGCAGCCGGTGCGCTTTATGTTATAAATAACAACATGACCTTTACAAGAGAGGGCTCCTTCTTTTTTAATGAAAAGGAAGTCGAACCGGAGAAGGTGGAAGCTAATCTCATAATCGACTCAGCAGAGGACCAGCTTCAGGAGCAGATTGAAATTAGGGAAGAAACTCCGCCTGCAAGCGAAACAGGATCAGAAACAAAGGCTCTTTTTGTTCCGATTGGAACTGTGAAAAGCGCGGAGCTCTTTGAAGCTGAGCTTATGGTGGCAGAGGCGAAAAAGGTGAACACTCTCGCTTTTGAAGTAAAAGCCGAGGATGGCACGCTTGCATTTTCTACAAACACAATGTTTGGCCAAAGTACAGGCCTTGCAGGAGAAAGCTCAGTTCTTTCCGAAAATATAGACAAGGCCAAAGAAGCAGGGTATAAGGTTGCATTTTACCTTTCCTGCTTTAAGGACAATGAAGCTGCGAGAAAGAATCAGGAGCATTCCGTCAGAACGGAAAATAAGATAATCTGGCTTGATGGCGAAAACACGCGCTGGCTATCGGCGTATTCAGAAACTGCCCGTGCATATCTTGTCGATGTTATAGAAGAGCTTTGTGCATTTTCACCCGATGAGCTTATCCTGTCCAATATATCATTCCCGGTTCTCGGAAAAACGGAATTGGTTGCATATCCGGATGGCGGAAAGGATAAATCACTTGTGCTGGCGGAGTTTATGAAGGAGGCCTCGGCAGCGGCAGGCGAAACTCCGCTTTCGGCAGTGTTTGAGAATTACAACGGAATATATCTGGAGCGGAGCGGCCAATCCGTTGGGGCATTTGCAGAAGTATTTGATAAACTGTATGTAAGCCGTGATGCCGCAAAAGAACGTGCGAAGCTTTCTGACATTACCGTTGCAAAAGATAAAATTATCCCCATAGTCCCTGAGGCTTATGGAGAAGAGTTTATGATTAAAGAATAAACAAAAAAACCGCAGACGGCTTCGTCTGCGGTTTTTTTGATGTTTTGGATGAAGATTTTTCAAATGTATTGCTAAAAAGGAGTAGGAAGTGATATAATATACACATGTGTGACAAGGTATATTTTAATATGTGAAAGGATGACAAACACCATGGATTACAAAGAACAAGCTCTGATATCTCACGAGGAATGGCAAGGTAAGATTGAGGTCATCGCGCGTTGTCCGGTAGAAACGAAGGATGATCTTTCCGTTGCGTATACTCCCGGCGTTGCAGAGCCGTGTCTTAAAATAAGCGAGGATGTTGACCTCAGTTATAAATATACTCGCCGTGGCAACCTTGTCGCCGTTGTTACAGACGGTACTGCGGTTCTCGGTCTCGGAGATATCGGCCCCGAGGCAGGGATGCCGGTTATGGAGGGAAAGTGCGTTTTGTTCAAGGAATTCGGCAATGTTGATGCGTTTCCGCTTTGTGTCAGGACAAAAGATGTTGACGAAATCGTTAAAACAATTTCTCTCCTTGCAGGCAGCTTTGGCGGGATTAACCTCGAAGATATTGCAGCTCCGCGCTGTTTTGAAATCGAACGCCGCTTAAAGGAAGTGTGCGACATTCCGATTTTCCATGATGACCAGCACGGTACAGCGGTTGTTTCGGCTGCTGCGATGATAGGTGCGTGCCGCCTCACAAAGAGAAATATTTCGGATCTTAAAGCAGTTGTTTCGGGTGCGGGTGCGGCAGCCATTGCAGTAACCAGGCTTCTTATGGCTCTCGGCTTGCGCGAGGTTATCCTTTGCGACAGAAAGGGCGCGATTTATGAGGGGCGTGACGGTCTTAATCCTGAAAAAGAGGCTATGGCAAAGATTACTAACAAAAATAAGGTTTCAGGAAGCCTTGCAGATGTTATGAAGGGCGCAGATGTCGTATTCGGTCTTTCGGGTCCGGGCATTATCACTCAAGATATGGTGCGTTCCATGAACAAAGACCCGCTTGTCTTTGTTATGAGCAACCCGACTCCCGAAATCTTCCCCGATGAGGCGTTAGCAGCAGGTGCTGCCGTTGTCGGAACGGGCCGCTCTGACTTCCCGAATCAGATTAACAATCTCCTTGCTTTCCCCGGAATCTTCCGAGGTGCGCTTGATGTCCGCGCAAGTGACATCAACGATGAAATGAAGGTTGCAGCAGCATATGCGATTGCAAACCTGATTGATGAAAAAGACCTGAGACCCGACAGAATCATTGTAGAGCCGACAAATCCGGCAGTTGCCCCTGCAGTTGCTGCTGCCGTTGCAGAGGCGGCGAGAAAAACAGGTGTCGCAAGAATATAGCTTTTAAATTTAAAAGCCGTAGCAATTCATTGCTACGGCTTTTTGTTACATTCCAAACCCACCACCGACGGAGAGCGTCTCGCCGGTTATAAAATCTGCTTCTGCAAAAAACAACGCGGCGTCTGCAACATCCTGTGGAGTTCCTATTCTGCCGAGTGGCGTTTCATCGCAGATAGCTCTGATGTCCTCTCTGGAAAGATTGGAGTTCATATCAGTCTCAATCACGCCCGGGGCGATGCAGTTGACGCATATTCCCGAAGGGCCAAGCTCTTTTGAGAGGGCACGCGTAAAACCGATTATTCCGGCTTTTGAAGCTGAATAGTGAGCCTCGCATGATGCGCCGCAAATGCCCCATACCGATGAAATGTTTATTATCTTGCCAGATTGCTTGCGTATCATGGAGTTAGAAGCCATTTTAGAACAAAGAAAAACGGATTTCAGGTTCGTGTCAAGCATCCTGTCCCAGTCAGACGAGGTTATATCCGAAAGAAGAGCGAACTGCGCTATTCCTGCATTGTTTACAAGAATGTCAACTTCTCCAACGGCTTCAAACATTTCCGCAACATCAATTTCGTCAGCAACATTGCAAAAAACAGGAGTGAGTGAGAAGCCCTCCGCTGCAAGCGATTCTGAAAGCGAGGGGAGCGTGTCGGAGGTCTTGTTGTAGCTTGCAAAAACGCGATAACCATGCCTTGCAAAAGTTTCAGCAATGCAGAAGCCTATCCCGCGGGATGCCCCGGTGACAAGAACTGTTTTTTTCATATAAACACTTCCTTTTGTTCTGAGGCTTATGCCATAAGCCCCATTACCACATTTTTAAGCTCTGCGAGAACACTTGTTCGTATTCCGGGAAGCTGGGTAAGCGTTGCGATGTAGGTGTTATCGCTTGCATCGTATATAACCTTTGTAACCGTGCTTTCCTTGCAGGTGAACTCAGCAACAATGCAGGGAAGACTGTTTATTGTTGCCTTTTCAAATGAAGATATCGAAATATCGTCATAGCCATCTTTCTCCATCAGATTTTCGAATTCATATCTCCGGATACCTGAGATGCCCTCTTGTTTATCGGTTCTTTGAATTGTTACGTTTGTTCCGGTTTCCTCGTCCATAATTACAAAATCGATATCGTTGCCCAGTGACGAGAGGGGATATTTTGTGGGATAGCAGACTGAATATCCGTTGTCCGAATGATAGGTGAGCATTGTTTTATCCTCAGAAACCTCTCCGCATCCGACCAAAAGCATAAAAAGTGTGAAAATAATAAGAAAAAGAGAAACTGTTTTTTTCATTTTAAAACTTCCTCCGAAGATATTATAAAAGTATTTTAACAGAAATAATGTAAGAAAACAATACGCAGAAAGAATTTTCGCAGAGAGGAAAATTTGGATTTGCAGGAAAGGCGAATATGGGCTTGATATTATCCACGCGATAAAGCGCATATATGGCGAAGGATAAGCGCAAATCAAATTATATATCAAAAATCAAAAAGGACGACCTGTTCGGGTCTGTCCTTTGTTGCCTAACTCCGACTAAATTGTACATATATGTAGTTAAGT
>JAZRPO010000076.1:0-2381 GCA_045649265.1 Eubacteriales bacterium | reverse complement strand
GATAACATATTATAATTATCTTGTATTTTGTGTCCAAAAATATCTTTAAAAGGATGTTTTACCGGTGTTCAATATAAAGCTCGCAGATACTGTAATTAAAATTGACAACAAATATGATTATATAGCTCATATGTGCCGCGATTACATGGTAAATTCGCCTGCCGCATTCTCCGTCTCCGCAAATGACGATGAAATTATGCATGAGGACACAGGCGAGAGTTCTTTCCCTCCGGAATACCTTGAAACCCTCGCAATTTATCGTAAAATTGCGGATAGCCTTTCTTCGTTTGATGCGTTTCTTATGCACGGCGTTCTTATGAAGGCTGACGGTCGCGGAATTCTCCTCTGTGCCGAAAGCGGAACCGGAAAGACCACCCATGCGATGCTCTGGTTAAGGCTTCTTGGCGACAGATGCCGGATAATCAACGGTGACAAACCACTCTTGCGCATAATCGGGGATATTCCCTATGCCTATGGCACCCCGTGGTGCGGAAAAGAGGAAATAAACGAAAACAGCAAAGTGCCGCTTACCGATGTTTGTTTTTTGCGGAGATGTGACAAAAACTCTGCCGCTCCCCTTTCGGAAAGCGAGGTTGTTTCTAAACTTTTGCCCTGTGTTCATATGCCAAAGGATGCAGGCGTAGCAAAGGTTCTTGAATCAGTTGACAAAATGGCGCACAAGGTAAGGTTCTGGGACATCGCTTGCAATATGGATATCTCGGCTGCCGAAGTGGCATATAATGAAATAATGAAATAAAAGCATCATCCCCACGTGATTTTAGCACGTGGGGATTGTTTCATATTTCTTCAACTTTGATTGTGTTAGTGTTGCCGGATTTTCCATTTATCACGCCACCTGTCAGGACTATTAAATCGCCCTTCTGCAAAGGGAGGTTTTCCTTTGCAGCACGGGTTGCATGATAAAAGAGAACATCGGATGAATTGAACTCCTCGCTCAGCACCGGGAGCACTCCCCAGGAGAGAGCGAGCTTGTACCACACCGCTTTGTTCGTTGCCATACCGATAATGTCGGTAGGAGCGCGGAAGCGCGAGACCATTCGCACGGTCATTCCCGACATTGAGCTTACGACAATCGCCTTTGCCCCAATGTCTATTGCCATGCCGCAGGTTGCGTGAGAAATCGCATCAACCTCGTTCTTTATTTTGAACTCACTTGTCCTGAAGCGTTTTTCGTAGTGTATATTCTTCTCTGTTTCTTCAACAATCTGGGACATTATTTTTACAGTTTCGACAGGGTATTTGCCTGCTGCCGATTCGCCCGAGAGCATAACTGCGCTTGTACCGTCATACACTGCATTTGCAACGTCGGAAATCTCAGCACGCGTCGGGCGCGGATTGTAAATCATTGATTCCAGCATCTCGGTAGCTGTTATAACGCGTTTTCCGAGAAGGCGACATTTTGTGATAAGATATTTCTGGATTGCCGGAAGCTCAACAAACGGAACCTCAACTCCGAGGTCACCTCGTGCAATCATAACTCCCTCACAGGCCTCACATATCGCATCAATATTATCTATCCCTGATCGGTTTTCTATCTTGGCAATAACCTCAATTTTCTCGCCGCCGTTTTCTAAGAGAAAATTCTTTATATCGAGAACATCCTTCTTTGAAGAAACAAAGGATGCCGCAATAAAATCGACCTGATTTTTAATCCCGAAAAGGATGTCCTCCTTGTCTTGCTCACTTAAAAACTGCTTTTTCAGGACCTTTCCCGGAAAGCTCATACTCTTGCGGTTCGAAATCTCACCACCTGCCAGGACGGAGCAAATAACTTTTTTTGCTTTTATCTCCGTAACTTCAAAAAGCACAAGACCGTTATTGACAGAGATTTTATCGCCCACCGACAAATCATCTGCAAGCCCGTCATAGTTTACCGAAACGCCCGTTTCATCACCCTCGATATCTTCTGTGGTAAATGTGAAAACATCTCCGTCGTTTAATAATACCTTTTCGTTTTTAAATGTCTTTATGCGATATTCCGGGCCTTTCGTATCAAGCATTATTGCGATCGGCAGGTTGAGCCTTTCGCGGACTCTCTTTATCATATCAAGCTTTTTCTTATGCTCCTCATGTGTGCCGTGAGAAAAATTGAGGCGTGCAACATTCAAACCGGCACGACAAAGAGCCTCAAAAACTTTTTCATCTTCACTAGCAGGTCCTATTGTGCAAACTATCTTTGTCTTTCTCATATGTATTCACCCTCCATTTTGCACAAACATTTTACAATGTATTTTATCATATCATAAAAACAGAAAAATTTGAATACTAAATTTTCTCAACACATGCTCCGAATCATTGAGTTTTTGGTCAGTATGTGTCTTAATTATTCATCATAAAATGTTATTTCATACAATCATGAG
>JAZRPO010000075.1:0-49762 GCA_045649265.1 Eubacteriales bacterium | reverse complement strand
CATATGAGGGCGGGCGTCCTGTGCGTGATATTGCATATTCTGAGTTTTGCATGTCGCTTAAGTATGATGACGGGGCAACTTGCGGAATTTCAGGGAGAATTAACGCGCTTTTTTCGCGGAATGAGCTGATTGTTATAAAACGCAGCAAGCGCGGTGAGTGTGAAACTGATATTGTGCCGCTGATAAAAACACTTAAGGCTTCGGAGGATTGCGGAGAGGTAAAGGTGTGCGCAGTTCTTGCCGCGGGTGCATCGGCGCTGAATCCTGAGTATCTCTTAAAAGCGATAGAAAAGTATGAGCCGGAGTTATCCCCGTCATTCTGCGAAATTTCGCATACAAATATATTTGATAGCCAATTAAAGGAATTCAGATAAAATTTTTGTCAAAATTGTTGACATTTGCTTTTGTTAGTGGTAAAATGATAAAACCGCGTTGAGTGGGCAAAAGAAGTTGCGGCATGCACGCCTACAAGAGCGAGACTCTAAAATATGAGAGAGAGGTGCAACAAAATGCAGGCAATTTTTGTCACAGGTGGCAAGCAGTATAAGGTTTCCGAGGGCGATGTTATCTATGTTGAGAAGCTCGATTTTGAGGGCGATACAGTTGAGTTTGACAACGTTCTCATGACAATCGACGGCGACAACGTTACAGTAGGCACACCGAACGTTGAAGGCGCAAAGGTTACTGCAAAGCTTATTAAGAACGGCAAGTCTAAGAAGATTCTTGTCTTCAAGTTCAAGGCGAAGAAGAACTACCGTCGTCGCCAGGGACATCGTCAGCCGTATACAAAGCTTTCTATTGAAAAGATCAGCGTTTAAGTTATGATCACGGTTAAGCTTATCAAAAATGGCGATATCGTAACAGGGTTTGACGTATCCGGCCATTCCGGCTATGCTGAGAGCGGGAGCGACATAGTTTGCGCCGCGGTATCCAGTGCCGTCGGTTTTGCTGAAACGATAATAAACGATTCGTTGAAGCTTTCGGCAGATGTTTCGGTCGAGCCTGATTTGGCAAGAGTTGCTCTTGCGGTTTCATCCGTGAGCAATGAAGCTGTAGCGGTGCTTTCCGGATTTGAGCGTCATTTGAGAGCTCTTTCTGAGGAGTATCCTAAGTACATTAAAGTTTTGGAGGTGCAGTCAAATGCTTAAAATCAGTATTCAGTTTTTTGCACATAAAAAGGGCGTAGGCTCCACAAAAAACGGTCGTGACTCTGAGTCAAAGCGACTCGGCGTTAAGCGTGCGGACGGTCAGTTCGTTCTCGCGGGTAACATCCTCGTCCGTCAGCGTGGAACAAAGATTCACCCGGGAACAAACGTTAGCCGCGGTTCAGATGATACATTGTTTGCAACAGCAGACGGTGTTGTTCGTTTTGAGCGTCTCGGCCGTGACCGCAAGAAGGTCTCTATTTACCCGGTTGCTCAGTAAGAAACAAATTTGTGCGGGCAGGTTGTTTTGCGACCTGCCCGTATTGTTTAACTTAAAAACATACATTATATATAATATGTAAATTTCGAGGTGCGAGAAAGATGTTTGTCGATATAGCAAATGCGAGGTTTATCGCAGGTCGTGGTGGGGACGGTGCCGTTGCTTTTCACAGAGAAAAATATATTGCGGCAGGCGGGCCTGACGGCGGAGACGGCGGAGATGGCGGAAACGTTGTATTGAAGGTTGACGACAATATGTCAACGCTTGTTGAGTTTCGCTATAAAACAAAATACAAAGCAGAAAACGGCTTTAACGGAAGCGGCAAACGTTGCTCTGGAAAACGTGGAAAGGATATTATTGTCCGCGTGCCAAGGGGCACGCTGGTTTATGATGCCGAAAGCGGTGCGCTCGTAAAGGATATGTCGGATGACGAGCCATTTATAATATGTAAAGGAGGCAGAGGAGGTTGGGGTAACCAACATTTCGCAACCCCGACTCGCCAGGCTCCCAGATTTGCTCGCCCGGGCCTTGACGGCGAAGAGCTTGAAGTCCGGCTTGAACTTAAACTTCTTGCAGATGTCGGGCTTGCAGGTTTTCCCAATGTCGGAAAGTCAACCCTCCTGTCTATGGTTTCCGCGGCGCGTCCGAAAATTGCGAATTACCACTTTACCACCATTACTCCAAATCTCGGTGTTGTCCGTGTGGATGAGAGCTTTTCATATGTAATGGCAGATATCCCCGGGATAATCGAGGGTGCAAGCGAGGGTGCTGGTCTTGGCCACCGTTTCCTGCGCCATATCGACAGATGCCGCCTTATAGTTCATATGGTTGACGTTTCGGGCAGTGAGGGCAGAGACCCGATTGCCGACTTTGAAGCAATAAACGAAGAGCTTGAAAGATATAATCCGCTTCTCGCAAGGCGTCCCCAGATAGTTGCGGCCAACAAAAGTGACCTGATATATGACAGGGGAAAGGCAGATGAGTTCAAAAACTATATCCGAAACCTCGGTTTTGAGTATTTCGAGATTTCAGCAGCGACCAACACCGGAATTTCAGAGCTTATGAAAAAGGTTGCCGAGATTCTTTCGAAGCTTCCTCCAATAGAGCTTTATACGCCAACCTTCATCCGTAAGGAAGAGGATATGTCAAATCATGACTTTACAATCTCGCGTCTTGACGGCGATGTTTACATGGTAGAGGGCAATTGGATAAAAAGAGCAATGGGCTCTGTGAATTTCGATGACTATGAATCGCGCATTTATTTCGAGCGTCTCCTCCGTAAATACGGTGTCTATGATGCGCTTGAAGAGCGCGGCGCAAAAGAGGGCGACACGATAATAATTTACACAATGGAATTTGATTACATTAAATAGTGAAATAAAGCCCGCCGGAAGATATTTTCGGCGGGCGAAAAAATTTTCAAAAAAGCCAAAAAAATGCTTGACATTGAGCGATTCTTACTGTAAAATATAAGAGCGTCTGTATGGGCGCACTATGCGATGAAACAGGAGATTGCTGCGTAAGCAGGTAACTTCTGTGGAGTATGTCCGACAATCGGGCGGCAGGGAAGAATGTGCAAAAGGCTTTTGCTGATGCGCAAAAGCGACTGCCGGAATTGGTGGAATCCCCTAAATACCAATCCGGTTTTTAAAATGTCTGCGTATGAAACACGCGGATGAGTTGTGCAGGATTTCCGCCGCACGCAGAAAAAACTACGTGCGTTTTTAAGGAGGAAAAAACAATGGCAGCTATTTCTAAGGAAATGATTCGTGTCCGTCTTAAGGCCTATGACCATCAGCTCATTGACCAGGCGGCAGAGCGTATCGTTGAGACCGCAAAGCGCAACGGCGCAAAGGTTTCAGGTCCGATTCCGCTCCCGACTTCTAAGGAAGTTATCACAATTCTTCGCGCGGTGCACAAATATAAGGACAGCCGTGAGCAGTTCGAGCGCCGCACACACAAGCGTTTGATTGATATTTTAAAGCCGTCTGCTGAGGCTGTTAAGGCTCTTATGTCACTCGACCTTCCGGCCGGTGTTGAAATCGAAATCAAACTGTAAAACAGAAAATGTACCATAGCTCTTTAAGGTGCAACGGAAGGGGCGTTTGCAAACAAAAGGGCGGGTCAAGTTGGCTATGAGCCAACCAATAACCTTAAAGGAGGAAAATATATGCAAAAGGCAATCATCGGAAGAAAAGTCGGCATGACTCAGATTTTCGACGATGCAGGCAGGGTTATTCCTGTCACAGTCATTGAAGCAGGTCCGTGTACCGTTGTTCAGAAGAAGACTGTTGAAAAAGACGGTTATGAAGCTGTTCAGCTTGGGTATGATGACATTGCTGAGAAGAAACTCACAAAGCCGGAAGCAGGCCATCTCAAAAAGGCAGGCGTTTCCGCAAAGCGAGTACTCAAAGAGTTCAAGCTTGAAGGCACAGAGCTCAACGTAGGCGACGTTATCCGCGCTGATGTTTTCGCTGAAGGTGATGTTGTTGACGTCACAGGCGTAAGCAAAGGTAAGGGCACAGCTGGTACGGTCAAGCGTTTTGGCCAGCACATGCAGAACCATACACACGGTGTTGGTCCTGTTCACCGCAGCGCAGGTTCCATGGGTGCAAACACTGACCCGTCAAGGGTTATGCCGGGAACAAAGCTCCCGGGGCGCATGGGCGCTGAGCAGGTAACGGTTCAGAACCTCGACATTGTCAAGGTTGATGCCGAAACAAATATGATTGCAGTCCGCGGCGCAATCCCCGGTCCTCGTGGTGGATTTGTGTTTATTCGCGACGCTGTCAAGAACGTCTAAGCGAAAGGAGTTAGAAAGCTATGCCTAAGGCAACAGTTTATGATATGACCGGTAAGGCGATAGGAGAGTTTGAGCTTTCCGATGCTGTGTTCGGCATAGAGCCTGATAAGGTTGCTATGTTTGAGGCGGTCAAGAACCACCTCGCCAACTGCAGACAGGGCACGCAGAGTACTCTTACTCGTGCTGAGGTTCGTGGTGGCGGCAAGAAGCCGTGGCGCCAGAAGGGAACAGGTCGCGCTCGTCAGGGCTCCATCCGTTCTCCGCAGTGGACACACGGCGGAATTGCACTCGGCCCGAAGCCGCGTGATTATTCCTACCGTCTCAATAAGAAATATCGCCGTCTTGCTCTTAAGAGCGCGCTTTCCGCAAAAGCGGCAGCAGGCGAAATTTTAGTTATTGATAACCTTAACCTTTCAGAGGTTAAGACAAAGTCGATGGTTGCATTCCTTAATGCACTTGAGGCTAAGAAGGCTCTTGTTGTTACACCTGAGGTTTGTGAGAACGTTGTTAAGAGCGCTCGCAACATTCCGGGAGTTAAGACAACAACAGCTACAATCATCAATGTATATGACATTCTCAACCATGACAAGTTCATTGTTGACAAGTCAGCAGTAGAAAAGATTCAGGAGGTGTTCGCATAATGAAATCACCTTATGATATCATAAAGCGTCCGATAATCACTGAGCAGTCGATGGAACGCGTCGCCGATAAGGTTTACGTCTTTGAGGTTGACAATGCTGCGAACAAGATTGAAATCCGCCGTGCAATCGAAGAAATATTCAATGTTTCCGTTGCAAAGGTTAATACAATCAATGTTCTCGGTAAGGAAAAGAGAATGGGAGCACATGTCGGCTTCCGCCCCGATTACAAGAAAGCAATCGTTACGCTCAAAGCTGACAGCAAGACGATTGAGTTCTTTGAGGGAATGGTGTAAAAGCTGCCTGAATGCAGATTGACACCCAACACCATTTAAAGGAGGAAAAGTATAATGGCTATAAAAACGTTTAAACCGACGACTCCGTCAAGACGTAATATGACCGTTACTGACTATCAGGTTTTAAGTAACGTTAAGCCGGAAAAGAGCTTGCTCGAAAATCTCAGCAAGAACTCCGGTCGTAATAGCTACGGCAGAATCACCGTTCGTCATCGCGGCGGCGGCGCCAAGCGCAAGTACAGAATTATAGACTTCAAGCGTGATAAGATGGATATTCCAGCAGAGGTTCTTACTCTTGAGTATGACCCGAACCGTGGCGCATTCATCGCCCTCGTTCGTTATGAGGATGGAGAGAAGCGCTACATCATCGCGCCGCATGACTTAAAGGTCGGTGATACGATTATTTCAAGTGCAGAGGCTGATATTAAGCCGGGTAACGCACTTCCGATAATCAACATTCCGGTAGGTACAGTCATCCACAACATCGAGCTTAATCCGGGGCGTGGCGCACAGTTCGTTCGTGGCGCAGGCAACGCAGCACAGCTCATGGCAAAGGAAGATGGAATGGCCCTCGTAAGACTTCCGTCAGGAGAGCTTCGCAAGTTCCGTCTCAACTGTATGGCTACAATCGGTCAGGTATCAAATCTTGATCATGAAAATGTTCATATCGGTAAGGCAGGTCGTAAGCGTCATATGGGTATCCGCCCGACAGTACGCGGTTCTGTTATGAACCCTTGTGACCACCCGCACGGTGGTGGTGAAGGCAAGAGCCCGATCGGACGTCCGGGTCCTGTTACCCCGTGGGGTAAGCCGACTCTCGGTTATAAGACCCGAAAGAAGAAGAACTTGTCCAATAAGTTCATCGTAAAGCGTCGCGACGCAAAGTAAGGAGGCTAAATAAATGAGCAGAAGTACAAAAAAAGGCCCCTTCGTTGCCCCCGAATTGATGAAGAGGGTACTTGAAATGAACGAGAAGGGCGAGAAGAACGTTCTTAAGACATGGTCAAGAGCGTCAACAATCTTCCCGCAGTTTGTCGGTCATACATTTGCCGTACATGATGGCAGAAAGCATGTTCCGGTCTATGTCACGGAGGATATGGTCGGTCATAAGCTCGGAGAATTTGCTCCGACTAGAACGTTCAAGGGTCACTCCGGCAGCAAGACCTCGAACACGAAGTAAGACAGGAGGAATCAGTGATGGAAGCAACAGCAATTTTACGCTATGTCCGCATTTCCCCGAGAAAGGTCAAGATAGTTGCTGATCTTATCCGAGGAAAGAGCATAGCGGAAGCCAACGCGATTTTGGCACATACGCCCAAAGCCGCTTCCGAGCCGATCTTGAAGCTCCTTAAGAGCGCAGTTTCCAATGCGGAAGCCAATCACAGCATGAACGTTGAGAATCTCTACGTTTCAAAAATCTTTGCATGTCCCGGCCCGATTCTTAAGAGAATTATGCCGCGTGCGCAGGGCAGAGCTTTCAGAATTAACAAGAGAACCTCTCACATTACATTAGCTGTGGCTGAGAAGGATTAGGTCAGGAGGTAAGTTTATGGGACAGAAAGTAAATCCCCACGGTCTTCGTGTGGGCGTTATAAAGAACTGGGATTCCCGTTGGTATGCTCGCGACGAAAAAGTCGGCGATCTCATCGTGGAAGACTACAAGATTCGTGAATATCTCAAAAATTTACTCTACAAAGCAGGAGTTCCCTGCATAGAGATTGAGCGTGACAGCAAGAAGGTCAGAATCATGATTCACTGCAAGAGCCCCGGCATCGTAATCGGTCGCGGTGGTTCTGAAATTGAGAAGCTTCGTCTCTCAGTTGAGCAGTTGATCGGAAAGCCGGTAGCACTCAATATTATTGAGATAAAGAACCCTGATGTCAATGCACAGCTCGTAGCTGAGAACATTGCAGAGCAGCTTGAGAAGAGAATCTCTTTCCGCCGTGCGATGAAGCAGTCAATGGGCCGCGCAATGCGCATGGGTGCAAAGGGTATAAAGATTGCAGTTTCAGGCCGCTTGGGCGGAGCTGAAATCGCAAGAACAGAACATTATCATGAGGGTATGATTCCGCTTCAGACACTTCGCGCAGACATTGACTATGGCTTTGCGGAAGCAAAGACAACATACGGTCGTATCGGCGTAAAGGTATGGGTATATAAGGGCGAAATTCTCCGCACAGGTGAGCGCGGACCGAGAACAATCGAGATTCCGAAGCCGCAAGAAGAGCGCCGTGAACGCCGCGAGCGTCGCAATGGCGACCGCCGTCCGGCAAACGGCCAGCGCAGAGAAGGTCGTGCTCCGTCAGAGCGCGGAAGTGCTCCTCGTAGGGAAGGAGGCGGCAAGTAATGCTACTGCCTAAGAGAGTTAAATACCGCAGAGTACACCGCGGCCGTGTAAAGGGCAAGGCTACTCGCGGAAACACAGTATCATATGGTGAGTATGGCTTGATGGCTACTGAGCCGGCATGGATCAAAAGCAATCAGATAGAGGCCGCCCGTATCGCTATGACACGTTATATTAAGCGTGGCGGACAGGTCTGGATCAAGATTTTTCCTGATAAGCCTGTTACAGAGAAGCCTGCTGAAACACGAATGGGTTCCGGTAAAGGTTCACCTGAATATTGGGTAGCCGTTGTTAAGCCGGGCCGCGTAATGTTCGAAATCGGCGGAGTTTCTGAGGAGCTTGCTCGCGAGGCACTTCGTCTTGCATCACACAAGCTCCCTGTTAAGTGTAAGTTCGTAAAGAAAGACGATAATCTCGAGACTGGTGGTGACAATTAATGAAGGCAAAAGAGATACGTGATATGTCCCGCGACGAGATGGTCACAAAGCTTGAAGAGCTCAAGAAGGATCTCTTCAACCTCAGATTCCAGCACGCTACAAATCAGCTGGAAAACCCGATCAAAATTGTCGCCGTGAAGAGAGATATTGCCCGAATAAACACGATTATCCGTGAGAAGGAAATCTCTCAGTAATTTCAAAAGCCGCGCACGCGGTATAGATGAGGAGGTTTGCAAAAGCAATGAGTGAAAGAGCTTTCCGCAAAACACGAGTAGGAAAAGTTGTTTCTGACAAGATGGATAAGACATGTGTCGTTGCTATCGAAGACAGAGTTCAGCATCCGCTCTATAAAAAAATCATTAAAAGAACATTGAAGCTTAAAGTACACGATGAGAAAAACGAGTGTGCTATAGGCGATAAAATCAAGATTATGGAGACACGTCCGCTTTCAAAAGATAAGAGATGGCGTTTTGTTGAGATAATCGAGAAAGCACAGTAAGGAGGTAGGGAACTGTGGTACAGCAGGAAACCATACTCAAGGTTGCGGATAACACAGGTGCTAAAGAGATTAAATGCATTCGCGTTCTCGGTGGCTCCATGCGCAGATACGGTAACATCGGTGATGTTATAGTAGCTTCCGTACGTAAAGCAAATCCCGGCGGTGTTGTCAAGAAGGGTGAGGTTGTCCGTGCTGTAATCGTTCGTTCTGCTAAGGGCGTACGTCGTGCAGACGGCACATACATCAGATTTGACGAGAATGCTGCGGTTATTATCAAAGAGGACAAAAACCCGAGAGGAACTCGCATTTTTGGCCCGGTCGCAAGAGAACTTCGTGATAAAGATTACATGAAGATCTTGTCGCTCGCGCCGGAAGTCCTTTAATGGAGGAATCCAGAAGATGAATAGTTTAAATGTTAAGAAGGGCGACACAGTAGTCGTCTTAGCCGGAAAAGATAAGGGCAAGTCTGGCAAGGTTATGTCAGCTAACCCCACCAAAGGGCGCGTAATTGTTGAAGGTGTCAATATGGCTACCGTTCACGTAAGCGCTCAGAAGAGTGGCGGTAAGGATGCAGGCATTATCCGCCGTGAGGCATCAATTGACGTTTCAAACGTTATGCGTGTTTGCCCGAAGTGCAATAAGCCAACACGTCTCGGACATAAGTTCCTTGATGATGGCTCAAAGGTCTCTGTCTGCAAGAAGTGCGGCGAGACAATATAAGAGAGGAGACGTAAGATGTCAAGATTACACGATTTATACAAGGCTTCTGTTGCTCCGGCTCTTATGAAGAAATTCTCCTACAAGAGCCCGATGCAGATTCCGAAGATTGACAAGATTATTGTCAACGTAGGCTGCGGTGAAGCTCGTGACAATGCAAAAGTCCTTGATGCTGTTCTTGCTGATATTTCTGCAATCACAGGTCAAAAGGCGGTTGTTACAAAGGCAAGGAAGTCAGTTGCTAACTTTAAAGTTCGTGAAGGTATGCCGATAGGTGCAAAGGTTACTCTCCGCGCAGACCGTATGTGGGAGTTCCTTGACAGACTTATCAACGTAGCACTTCCGCGTGTTCGCGATTTCAGAGGTATCAATCCGAATGCATTTGACGGTCGCGGCAACTATGCTCTTGGTCTGAAAGAGCAGCTCATTTTCCCGGAAATTGAGTATGACAAAATCGACAAGATCCGCGGTATGGACATAGTAATATGTACAACCGCAAAGACAGACGAAGAAGCACGTGAGCTCCTTTCGCTCATCGGCGCTCCGTTCGCCAAGAATTAGGAGGGTAAGGACTTATGGCAAAGAAAGCAATGATTCTTAAACAGCAGAATGAGCCCAAATTCTCTACCCGTTATTACAACAGATGCAAGATCTGCGGCAGACCGCACGCATATCTCCGTGATTTCGGTATTTGCCGTATCTGCTTTAGAGAGCTTGCATACAAGGGTCAGATTCCGGGCGTTAAGAAGGCCAGCTGGTAAGATAACAAACAGCACAAACAAATAAAGGGCTAAAACATAGCTCGGATTATAATTTTGACTTCTCTAAAGGAGGTAAGACAAATGCAAATAACAGATCCTATCGCGGATATGTTAACCCGCATCAGAAATGCTAACGCGGCGCGTCATGTAAGTGTTGATGTTCCCGCGTCTAACATGAAGAAGGCTATTGCCGAGATTCTTCTCGACGAAGGCTATATCAAAAACTATCAAGTTATTCCGGATGGCGGACAGGGTACAATTAAGATAACTCTTAAGTACAACGATAAAGAGCAGGTTATCAAAGGTCTTCGTCGTGTCTCCAAGCCCGGACTTCGCGTCTACGTCGGAGCTGAGGATTTGCCCCGTGTTCTCAAAGGACTCGGCATTGCAATCATTTCAACTTCCAAGGGCGTTATGACGGACAAGAAGGCAAGAGCCGCAAACATCGGCGGTGAAGTCCTTGCATTTATCTGGTAAGGAGGAACCGAATAATGTCACGTATAGGAAGATCACCCATAGCAATTCCTGCAGGAGTTACAGTTACTGTAGGTAATGGTAATGAAGTTACAGTTAAGGGACCTAAGGGAACTCTTACCCAGAATCTGCACGCAGATATGGTTATTACCGTGGAGGGCAGTGAGGTAAAGGTTGCGCGTCCCAGTGAGACAAAGGAGCATAAAAGCCTCCACGGTCTCACAAGAAGCCTTATTAACAATATGGTTATAGGTGTAACCGAAGGATACAGCAAGGAGCTTGATGTTAACGGCGTAGGTTACCGTGTTGCAAAGCAGGGTAAGCAGCTCGTTATGAATCTCGGTTATTCACATCAGGTATTCATTGACGAAATCCCGGGAATCACACTTGAAGCTCCCAACCCAAACAAGATTATTGTCAGCGGTGCTGACAAGCAGGTTGTCGGCCAGATCGCAGCGGAAATCCGCGAGAAGAGACCGCCGGAACCGTACAAGGGCAAGGGTATCAAGTATGTTGATGAGGTTATTCGCCGCAAGGAAGGCAAAGCCGGCGGCAAGAAGAAGTAAAGAGAGGTGCGCTTAAATGGTATCAAAAGTTGATTCAAACAAAAAGCGCTTGATTCGCCACAAGAGAGTTCGCGCGAAGATAAGCGGAACAGCCGAGCGTCCTCGCCTTAACGTTTTCCGTAGCTTGTCGAACATCTATGCTCAGATTATCGACGATACAACAGGTAACACTCTTGTATCAGCAAGCTCTGTTGAAAAGGGTTTTGAGGGCAACGGCGGCAATAAAGAAGCTGCTAAAAAGGTCGGCGCAATGATTGCCGAAAGAGCAAAGGCAAAAGGCATAACTGAAGTAGTTTTTGACCGTGGCGGTTATGTTTACCACGGACGTGTTAAAGAACTTGCAGAAGGCGCTCGCGAGGGCGGACTTCAGTTTTAATCGGGAGGAGGTAAGATTTTTATGGCAGGAAGATTTGAAGAAAGAAACGATGAGTTTCAGGAAAGAGTCGTATCTCTTAACCGAGTATCGAAAACCGTTAAGGGTGGTCGTATCTTTAAGTTTGCAGCGCTCGTAGTCGTCGGTGACGGCAAGGGTACTGTCGGATTCGGACTTGGCAAAGCAGCTGAAGTTCCGGATGCAATCCGTAAGGGTATTGAGGACGCAAAAAAGAACCTGGTAAAAATCGCGCTTTTGGGCACAACAATTCCGCACGAAGTCATTGGTGTCTTTGGTGCAGGTAAAGTGCTTCTTAAGCCGGCAGCTCCTGGTACCGGCGTTATCGCCGGCGGTCCTGTTCGTGCGGTTTTAGAGGTTGCAGGTATTCGTGATATTCGTACGAAGTGCCTTCGTTCCAATAATCCGCAGAACGTTGTAACTGCTACCATGGAGGGTCTTAAATCTCTTCGTGTTGCGGAGGAAGTTGCAGTACTTCGCGGAAAAGAAGTTTCTGAAATTTAGGATTAGTAGGAGGGCAAAGTAGTGTCTCAACTTAAAATAACGCTCACCAAAAGCTTGGTTGGCAGAATTGAAAAGCACATTGCCACCGCCAAATCGCTTGGCCTTAAAAAGGTCAATAACGTTACAGTGCAGCCTGACAATGCGCAGACTCGCGGCAAGATAGCTCAGATTTCTTATCTTGTCAAGGTAGAAGAAGTTTAATAGGGAGGTGTAGCTATGAAACTGCACGAATTATCTCCCGCAGCAGGCTCTGTCAGTGACGTTAAGCGTAAAGGCAGGGGTCCCGGCTCGGGCAATGGCAAAACAGCGGGAAAAGGTCATAAGGGTCAGAACGCAAGATCCGGCGGCGGTGTCCGTATCGGTTTTGAAGGCGGTCAGATGCCTATCACCAGACGTCTCCCAAAACGTGGTTTTAATAACATCTTTGCAAAGAAGTACGCAATAGTTAATGTCGATGCTCTTAACGCATTTGACAATGATGCCGTTATAGGTGTCGAAGAGCTTCTCGATAAGAAGATTGTCCGTAAGGCAGAAGACGGTCTCCGTGTTCTCGGAAACGGTGATCTCACAAAGAAGCTTACAGTAAAAGCTAATGCTTTCTCCGAATCGGCAAAGGCAAAGATTGAAGCCGCCGGAGGGAAGGTCGAGGTGGTCTAATTGTTTACTACAATTAAGAACGCATGGAAAGTACCCGAGCTTCGCAGTAAGATTTTATTCACGCTTTTCTGTCTGTTTATTTTTAGACTTGGCTCAGCTATCCCGGTACCGTTCATTAATTCCGCGCTTTTAAGCGATCTCTTTGATGCTTATGGCAATACGATTTTCGGATTTATGAATGTTATGTCCGGTGGTGCTTTCGAACAAGCTAAGATATTTGCGCTGTCCATTCAGCCATATATCAATGCATCAATTATCATGCAGCTTTTATCAGTTGCAATTCCTGCTCTTGAACGCCTCTCAAAAGAGGGTGGCGAAGAGGGCAGAAAGAAAATCGCATCAATCACTCGCTATGTCACAGTAGTAATCGCACTTATTCAGGGCTTTGCTTACTATTCATTGCTCAAAAACGGTGCCGGTACAGGTACAAGCTTTATCGACACTCAGGGCTTGAACGGAACATTGGTTGCAATTTCAATCATTGCAACATTTACAGCAGGTTCAGCGTTTATAATGTGGCTTGGTGAGCAGATTACAGAACGTGGAATCGGAAACGGAATATCAATGATTCTTTTCGTAAGCATTATTTCACGTGTTTATCCTGCGATTCAGTCTCTTATCGGTAACTACGCAAACCTTCAGTGGTATGGAATCGCTGCAATTATCGTAGTATTCCTTGCAGTAATCGCCTTCATTATTTTCTTTGATAGTGCAGAGCGCAGACTCTCCATCCAGTATGCAAAGCGCGTAGTAGGCCGTAAGATGTACGGCGGACGCAGCACACACTTGCCGATTAAAGTAAATATGTCAGGCGTTATGCCTATCATCTTTGCATCAAGCATTGCGACATTCCCGGCAACGATCGCTGCATTTTTCCCGAACAGAAACAAATTCTGGCAGTTTATGCTTGAAAAGGTTTTTGCTCCGAATACTTGGCCGTATGCTGTCATCTATCTCATTCTCATCGTAGCATTCAGCTATTTCTACACAGCTATTCAGTATAATCCGACAGAAATTGCAAACAACCTTAAGAATAACGGTGGTTTCATTCCTGGATTCCGTCCGGGTAAGCCGACTGCCGACTTCATTTCAAAGGTTATAAGCAAGATTACTCTGTTTGGTGCATTCTTCCTCGGCGTTATTGCAGTTCTTCCGATTGTAGTCGGAAACTTCACACCGGGCGTTAACCTCTCAATCGGAGGTACTTCGGTACTCATCGTTGTAGGTGTTGCACTTGAAACTGTAAAGCAGCTTGAATCTCAGCTTATGATGAGAAACTATAAGGGTTTTCTTGAATAGGAGGGGCTTTTCCTAATGAAGCTTATTCTTCTTGGCGCTCCGGGCGCCGGCAAAGGAACTCAGGCAGAGTTTCTTTGCAAGAAGCTCAATATCCCGACTATTTCCACAGGAAATATTTTAAGGGAAGCAATCAAGAACAAGACTGAGCTCGGATTGATGGCAAAGTCATTTATAGATGCGGGAAATCTTGTTCCTGATGAAGTTGTTGTAAGAATTGTATCAGAGCGGCTTTTATCGGACGAATGCAAGAATGGTTTTATTCTTGACGGTATGCCGAGGACAGTTGCTCAAGCCGAGGCTCTTGATGAGATGGGTGTTAAAATTGATACAGTCATCTCAATCGAAGTCGATGATTCGGAAATAGAGAAACGTATGAGTGGTCGCAGGGTATGCGAAAGCTGCGGAGCGTCATATCACACGGTTCACAAAAAACCGAACAAAGACGGCGTTTGCGATTCTTGCGGAGGGAACTTAGTTCTTCGAGCAGATGACGCACCTGAAACAGTTCGCGACAGACTTTTGGTATATCATAAGCAGACCGAACCGTTGGTTGCGTTTTATCAGTCAAAAGGAATCCTTAAAAGCGTTAAAGGTTGCGACAGCATAGCCGACACGACCCGACATGTTTTTGAGGCCTTGAGGACATAAAATGTATAAGGTTTTGACTTCAAATGTTCTGTCTTTTACAGTAACCGGAGGAAAGAGCTTATGATACAGATTAAATCAAAAAGAGAAATAGAGCTTATGCGCTGTGCAGGTCGCATAGCGGCAAACGCTCTTGCTGCTGCCGGCCGTGCAGTAGCGCCGGGAATTACAACAGGCGAGCTTAACGAAATAATTAAACAGTCGATTGAGAAAGAGGGAGCATATCCGAGCTTTCTTGGATATGCCGGCTTTCCCGGTGCAGCTTGTATTTCGATAAACGACGAGGTAATTCACGGTATACCGGGAACTCGCTCGATTTGCGAGGGAGACCTGGTAAAAATAGATGTAGGAGCGACTTATCAGGGATACATCGGCGATTGTGCCAACACCTTCCCGGTGGGGAAGATAGATAAAGAAGCGCAACGGCTTATAGATGTAACCCGGCAGAGCTTCTATGAGGGTATGAAATACGCTCTTGTAGGCAACAGAATCTCTGACATTTCTCATGCAATTCAGAGCTATGTCGAGAAAAACGGGTTTTCCGTAGTTCGGAAGTATGTTGGACACGGTGTAGGGTCGAAGCTTCATGAGGAGCCTGAGGTGCCGAATTTCGGCAATCCGGGTGTCGGGGCGCGGCTTGTCAGCGGAATGACTATAGCCGTTGAGCCCATGGTAAATCAGGGCGTTTATACCGTCAAAGAATTAAGCGACGGCTGGACCGTTAAGACACGGGATGGAAAGCTGTCTGCACATTATGAAAACTCGGTATTAATAACAGAGAACGGTCCCGAAATATTAACCTTGGAAAGTGAATGACAAGTAGAGGAAATAAAAAATGGAAGCAGATGTTGGACATATAGTTATTTCTCTTGCAGGTCGCGACAAGGAGCGACTGTTCTACGTATTAAAAACCGAAGAAAACTTCGTGTACCTTGCTGACGGGCGTCTTCGGAGGATAGAATCCGCAAAGAAGAAAAAGCGCAAACACGTGAAGGTTGTTATATCAGACTGCGAGTCGCGCGTTTCGCAGAAGCTCTGTTCAGGTGAAAAGGTATTAAACAGCGAGATGCGCAAAGCATTATTGGATTTTTCCGAGATGCACTTACAAGCAGAGGGAGGTAATTTGCTTGGCTAAAGATGACGTAATCGAGCTCGAAGGTACCGTCATAGAGGCGCTGCCTAATGCGATGTTCCAGGTGGACATCGGGAACGGGCACAAGATTTTGGCTCATATCTCAGGAAAGCTTCGGATGAACTTCATTCGAATTCTTCCCGGGGATAAGGTAACGGTGCAGATGTCACCGTATGATTTGACACGTGGACGCATCACATGGCGTTCAAAGTAAATGCATAAAAAATCCGCGTCGGATACCGGCAAAGACGACGTCAGGGTGCAATTAAGAAAATTGCCGGAGAAATGGAGCTTTTTACGATTATGAAAGTTAGACCGTCGGTAAAGCCTATTTGTGAAAAGTGCAAAATCATTCGCCGCAAAGGCCGCGTAATGGTTATTTGTGACAATCCAAAGCATAAGCAAAAGCAGGGTTAATCAAAACCCACATACAAAATTGGAGGTATGTTAAATGGCACGTATAGCCGGAGTTGACCTTCCGAGAGAAAAGAGAGTCGAAATCGGCCTCACTTACATTTTCGGTATCGGAAGAAAGCGTTCAAACCAGATACTTGCTGCAACGGGAGTAAATCCTGACACACGCGTCAAGGATCTTACCGAGGAAGACGAAGTTAAGCTTCGTGATTACATCGGCAAGACATTCACTGTAGAAGGTGACCTTCGCAGAGAGAATGCTCTTGACATCAAGCGTCTCATAGAGATTGGCTCCTATCGCGGCATCAGACACAGAAAGAGCCTTCCGGTTCGCGGACAGCGCTCAAAGACAAACGCAAGAACACGCAAAGGTCCGAAGAGGACGATTGCGAATAAGAAGAAGTAAGGAGGTTATGTTAAGTGGCTAGTCCTAAAACAGCAAAGAAGGGCGCTTCAAGAAGGCGTCGCGAGCGTAAGAATATTGAAAATGGCGCGGCTCATATCCGTTCCTCCTTCAACAATACAATGGTAACCATTACGGACCTTAACGGAAATGCACTTTCATGGGCATCAAGCGGTGGCATGGGCTTCCGCGGATCACGTAAGTCCACTCCGTTTGCAGCTCAGATTGCAGCAGAAACAGCAGCAAAGGCTGCTATGGAGCATGGTCTTAAAACAGTAGAAGTTTATGTTAAGGGTCCGGGTGCAGGTCGTGAGGCTGCAATCCGCGCACTTCAGGCAGCAGGCCTTGAAGTTAACATGATTAAGGATGTTACTCCGATTCCGCACAATGGCTGCCGCCCGCCGAAGAGAAGGCGTGTATAGTTTTTTGGAGGTGTAAAACAAATGGCAAGATATACAGGAGCTGTCTGCAGGCTCTGCCGCAGAGAAAACCAGAAGCTTCATTTAAAGGGAGACCGTTGCTACACAGGCAAATGTGCTCTTGACCGTCGTCCGGCACAGGCTCCGGGTCAGCATGGTAAGGGCCGCAAAAAGCTTTCAGAGTACGGTTTGCAGCTTCGTGAGAAGCAGAAGGCAAGGCGCTATTATTGCGTTAACGAGAGCCAGTTCCACAAGTATTTTGATATGGCTGTTGCGAAGCAGGGTATCACCGGTGAAAATCTTCTCCGCATCCTTGAGTCACGTCTTGACAATGTTGTTTACAGACTTGGTCTTGCAATGAGCCGTCCTGAGGCTCGCCAGCTTGTAAACCATGGTCACTTTACAGTAAATGGCAAGAAGGTTAATATCCCGTCCTATCTCTTGAAGGCAGGCGACGTTGTTGCAGTATGCGAGAAGAGTCGTTCACTCACAAAGCTTAAGGACGTTGTTGAAGCTAACTCTTCACGTGTCGCACCGAAGTGGATTGACTTCAATAAAACAACATTCGAGGCTAAGGTTATGAATCTTCCGGACAGAGCAGATATTGATATTCCGATTGAAGAGCATCTCATCGTCGAGTTGTATTCTAAGTAAGATTTCATAAGGCCCTCGGAGCTACGAGTGTAATAAAGCGCGGCAATGCCGCAAAGAGGAGGGTAAACATTAATGATGATAGAAATAGAAAAGCCCCGTATAGAGTGTTTGGATTTAGTAGAGGACGGGTCTTACGGAAAGTTTATAATCGAGCCGCTTGAAAGAGGTTACGGAACAACTCTCGGTAACTCTCTCCGCCGTGTGCTCCTTTCATCACTTCCCGGTGTAGCAGTTACAAACATCAAGATAGCAGGAATTGCACATGAATTTTCAACGATTCCCGGTGTCAAGGAAGATGTGACTGAGATTGTTCTCAACATAAAGAAAATCGTTGCGAAGCTCCATACTGATGAGCCGCAGACTGTTTCCATTGAAGTTTCCGAAATTGGAGAGGTCACAGCAGGCGACATTCAGTCAACCGGTGAGGTTGAGATTCTCAATCCTGAGCTTCACATTGCAACACTCGGAGCAGATGCATCTCTTTCTATGGAGCTTACATTTGCACACGGCCGTGGATACGTTTCAGCCGAGCGCAACAAAGACCCTCAGGCTGCAATCGGTGTCCTTCCGATAGATTCTATCTATACGCCCGTTCACAAGGTGAACTACTATGTGGAAAACACACGTGTCGGCAATATGACTGATTACGACAAGCTCACCATTGAGATATGGACGAACAAGACGATTTCTGCACGTGATGCAGTTTCGTACAGCGCAAAGATTTTAAACGACCATCTCTCACTCTTTATTGATTTGTCTGAGGATATCGGAAACACCTCTACCGTAATTGAGAAGTCCGAGAATCAGCGCAATAAGGTTCTTGAGATGACGATTGAGGAGCTTGACCTTTCTGTTCGTTCCTTTAACTGCTTAAAGCGTGCGGGAATCAACACGGTCGAGGATCTCATCAGTAAGACTCAGGATGATATGATGAAGGTTCGTAACCTTGGTCACAAATCACTTGAGGAAGTTATCAACAAACTTGATACAATGGGGCTCGCGCTTGCAAGCGAGGACAACTAATTGTCCCGCTTGCGGCCATGAGCCATTATAAAAGGAGGTATTACAATGCCCGGAACACGTAAGCTTGGACGTACCACAGATGCACGTATGGCAATGCTTCGCGCAATGGTTACGTATTTGCTTGAAAACGGAAAAATTGAAACAACGCTTATGCGTGCAAAGGAAGTTCGTCCTCTTACCGAGAAGATGATTACTCTCGGAAAGACAAATACTCTTCACAATAAGCGTCAGGCTCTTGCTTTTATCACTAAGGAAGATGTCGTTAAAAAGCTTTTTGACGAGATTTCTCCGAAGTATGCAGAGCGCAACGGCGGTTATTGCCGCATCACAAAGCTCGGTCCGCGCCGCGGTGACTGTGCAGAGATGGCAATAATCGAGCTTATCTAACACATATACAGCAAAAGGATTACCTCAGAGTTTCAAGCCTCTGAAGTAATCCTTTTTTATTTTCTAAAATCCCAAAACGTCATTTGAAAGCTCATCCGCAAAGGCATAAAGACTGTCAAAATCTATATACGGATTATATATATTTTCAAGCTCATCGTGAACAAGCTTTGCAGACGAAAGCAGCGAACAGGCCTTGTCAATAAAAGAGCGGCGTAGATGTCTCAACTCCTTCGCATTTTTTCTCATTGAGGAGTTGAACTGTGATTCAATCTTTGTATCAAGACGGATTTTCCTATAGTGGTCCGAGCTATAAGGAACATCTCTTGAAGAAGAAATAAAGGCAAGCGAAAGCTCAGGGATAAGTAAATGAGAAAGCTGCGTTGGTTTAAGTGGATTATGACAGGAAATGCAGGAAAAATCAGCAGCACTACACGCCGTTTTAATTTCTGACAGAATAAAGTGCGCAAGTCCGTATGAGTCTTCAATTATATACGTTCGAGAGGGAGTACTCTCGCAGTTTTCAAGAAGAGAAAAATAGCCTTTTGGGGAGATTGCTTCACAAAAACGCCGCTTTGATGAACTGCCGCTTCCTTTTCCGCAAATTTCACGCGTAGCGATTGCACGTGCCTTCTTTTTTAACTGTTCAATGTGTAGTTTGCCAAGCGCGAGATTGAAAAGCTCGTCATCAATTTTTTCGGCACAAGCACACATCCGATAAACTCTGTCAAAATATGCTGAGTATCTGCTTTTAATATCAATTATTTCGCTTTTATGCTCATGGATTTTTTTAATATCGGCAAACCTTCCGAGATTCACATACTGCTCTACTGCGAGCGGAAATTCCGGCTCTGTAATATGAGGAGAGGTCCCGTCAACAATCGCTTTTCCGAGAGTGGGAAAAATAACACCGTCTAATGAATCAGGGTCAGAAGAACAGTATATTTTTTCAACCGGAATAAAATTTTCCGCTGCCTTTTTCATAATCCGGCGCATAAGTGAGGATTTTCCGCTGCCGGGGCCGCCTTTTAAAATGTAAACCGTATCAGCCTCTTTCAGGTCGATTAGCTCTTTATAAAAAGAGTGAAATCCGGAGCCTGAATTTGCTCCTAAAAAGAAAGATGAAAACATAAAATCCCTCCGATGTACTTTGGTATACCTTATGCAAAAAAAACGGTATTTGACACGCATATCAAGTACAATTCCGAGGGATTTTCATTTTAATATATTTTTTATAAAATCTTACAGTCAGGATAAATATCAGCTCGTAAAGTCTTCAAGGAGGGTTTGCAGCTCAATTTCGCTGTTTACCACAATACCATCAGTGAGCTGCTCACGGTCTAAATGACGAAGGGTACTTGCATAAATATCAGTAACAATAATCGGGCGCATATCATCGGAATCATTAAATACGACCAAAACTCCGTCTTGTATTTTGAGAGTGTACTTTACGTCAGCTTTCTCATCATTATTTTCATTTTCCAAAAAAACATCCACATTTTCAGGCTGAGCATGACGTTTTTCTTCAGTTGAATCCCGAAGTAGAGAGATACCGCCGCTTAAAAATCCAAGCATAATAAAAAAAGCACATACAGCAATGGTAAGACGTTTGCTTTTGCTCATTAGAATCACTTCCGTTCAAATGATAGTACACTTATTATTGCCTGAAAATCCTTTTTCGATACAAAGAAGGAGCGCCTGAGGCTCAAAGGAGAAGAGCATCAGGCGCCAGTGAAGTGGGTTGTGGGGATAAAGATATGAACGGACATCCGCACTTTTTTGTGCGAGCGTCTTTCATCACATATATAATACCAAATATTTCCAAAATTGTCAATATCTTTTTGGAAAAAAATTCCAGTAACGCTTTTTGTGTAGGAACATAGAATGAAGTGAAAAAACTTTTAGGAGGTAACAGCCACATGTTATGCAATGACAATTACTCAGACAACTGCTGCAACTGGATCATCATCATCGCAGCTATCGTAGTAGTATGGCTTCTCTGCGGAAATAATAACTGCAACTAACCTTTTTTAAGTTAAAGCGACAGGGGAATACCCCTGTCGCTTTAACTTTTTGGGGATTACTCGTCAGGATAAGAATCACAACTCGATTTTTGAAATTTCCTTTGCAGAGGAGAGCTTTGCTTTTCTGAGAAGAAAGCTGTATCGCGCCTCTGCGGATTTAATTTCATATATGCAGGCTTCTATCATCTCGGGGCTTGATGCTTCCTCAAAGCATAAACGTGCATGTCTGATATCAGAAATGGCCTTTTCAATATCAGAAAGAAGAGCTTGCCTTTCTTTATTGCTTTCTTCTTCAATGGGTTTTGAAAAAATTTTTTTCAGGAGCGGGGTAAAAAATTTTCCCAAAGAGATGTATTTTTTCTGTATTGCCTTGTCCATATGAAAACCTCCTAAGTATCGTATACAACTAAATTTACCGGTACTTATATATATTTTCTATTTTGGACAAATATTACATAAAAAATACACTTTTTTAAAACAAAGCAAATTCTGAGGTGATTATTGTGCTTGTTTATTTCAAAAAAAAATGTTATAATATAACATATATTTTTAAGAAGGTGAATTTCTGTGACAGTTTTTCCGGAATTAATTGTTTTTCTGATATCATTGGTTCCCGTGGCAGAGCTTCGAGGTGCAATTCCTTATGGTGCAGCAGTGGGGCTCCCTTTTTGGACCAATCTATTTGTTTCAATTCTCGGAAATATGTTGCCTGTTCCGTTTATAATTCTCTTTGTCAGGAATATTTTTTTATGGCTGAAAAATTTTCGTTTTTTCAAGCCTATGGTTGAATGGTGCGAGCAGCATGTTCTGAGTAAGCAAAAGATGATTTCAAAGTATGAAATCATCGGGCTTATCATACTTGTTGCAATTCCGCTTCCCGGTACCGGAGCATGGACAGGAGCGGCACTTGCGGGTTTTTTGGGTATGAGGCTTAAAGATGCAATGCCTTCGATTTTGGTAGGTGTAGTAATCGCAGCTCTTATAGTTTCGGCAGTTTCCTACGGCTTTATAGGAGCTATTGATTTATTTGCTCTTCACGCATAACGACACGTTTGCATAAAATACTGCGGAGGTGTAGCTATATGCTGATTTCGCTGGTATTGGATGCGGCTTTCGCGTTATTTTCTGCATTTGCTATAATATATATTCTAGGATTTTCGTTTTATTGTATTTTTTTATCAAATGGCACAGAGGTATTTACGTTCGAAAATCTGTGTGGTGAGATTAAAAAAATAGACCGAGAGGAATAACAATGGTTGAGGAAATAAACATTGCAGGTGTAGTAGAGTCCGTCATATTCAAAAACGATGATACAGGCTATGCCGTCTTGAAGTTAACAGATGAATCCGGCAGCGAAATTACCGCAGTTGGATGTGTGCCTTTTGCAGGGATAGGGGAATACATAGAAGCGAGCGGAGAGTGGACTAATCACAATTCCTACGGTCAGCAATTCAAAATATCTTCGTTCCACAGAACTCTCCCTACATCATCGGGACTTATTCTTGAATATCTTTCGTCAGGTACCATTCGTGGCATCGGCAGAAAAACTGCTGAGAAAATAGTTGAGCTTTTTGGTGATGATAGCCTTTATATAATTGACAGATATCCGAAGCGTCTGTGTGAGGTTGTGGGTATTACGGCGAAGAAAGCTGAACAAATAGGCCGGCAATTTGAAATGCAGAATGCTTTAATGCTGCTTATGGAGTTTCTTAATGAAAACGGGCTTGAGCCTGAGATTGCGGTTGCTCTGTTTCACAGTTACGGCAAGAACGCGATATCGGCCGTGCGTGATAATCCCTATATTCTCTCGGGGGCAGATATTGGAGTGCCGTTTTATAAAGCGGACAGGCTTGCTCTCAATATGGGGTTTGAGGGAGATTCAGGAGAAAGGATTACTGCGGCTGTCTTATATGAGCTCAGATTCAACTCAGATTCGGGGCATGTGTTTCTCCCGAGAAACAAGCTCTGCTTTGCAACAGCAAAGCTTCTCAATCTCTCAGACGAAGATATAGAGGAAACCGTATCAAAGCTAATTGAAGCCGGGGAGATTATTTCAGAGGAAATCTGCGGCGTTAATGCGTGCTATCTTTCCTCTCTGTACGATGATGAAACCTTTATCGCAAAAAAGCTTTCGGCAATGTGTCTGAGAAATGACAGGAAGAATGTTCCTTGTGATGAGCTGATAATGAGAGCTGAAGCTGAGAGCGGTATAGAATTTGAATCCATGCAGAAAAACGCTATTGAAATGGCAGTCAATAATTCCGTGATGCTTCTTACAGGTGGTCCCGGAACAGGAAAAACGACGGTCATTCGCGGGATGCTCTCTGCATTTGATAAAATGAAGCTGCGCGTTATGCTTGCGGCGCCTACGGGACGTGCGGCAAAAAGAATGAGCGAGTTCTGCAAGATTGAGGCGAAAACAATCCATCGTCTTCTTGAAATATGTTATGAGGACGGAGCGGTTGAGCCTGTTTTTTCGAGAAACAAAGATAATCCTCTTCAAACAGATGTTCTTATTATTGATGAAATGTCCATGGTTGATGTTTATCTTCTTGCAGCAACGCTTCGTGCACTTCCCGCAAAATGCAAGCTGATTCTTGTGGGCGATTCAGACCAGCTGCCGTCTGTGGGGCCGGGAAACGTTTTTAATGACCTTTTAAACTCAGAAAGTTTTCCTACTATTCGTCTCTCTCATATTTTCAGACAGGCAGCAGAGAGCGATATAATAGTCGGCGCACACGCAGTAAACTGCGGAGAGCTTCCGAATTTTTCAAAAAACGATAATGACCTGTTCTTTTTGAAAAGAAATGCAGATGCGAATATCGTCAAAACCGTGCTCGAACTCTGCAAGACCCGGCTTCCTGAAAATATGAAGATTCCGCCGTCTCAGATTCAGGTGCTTTCGGTCAGCAGAAAAGGAGAAATCGGTACGTTTGAGTTAAATCGCAGGCTTCAGGCAGAGCTGAATCCGCCTGCGGAAGGGAAAGACGAAAAGAAAATAGGTGACAACATCTTCCGTCTGGGAGATAGGGTTATGCAGGTGAAAAACAACTACACCACTGCTTGGTATAGTATGTACGGCGGCGAAGTAGGATATGGTGTTTTTAATGGGGACATAGGGGAAATAATAAGCATAGATACTCGGGATGAAACACTTACCGTAAATTTTGACTCAAAGCTTGTCCATTATCCGTTCTCAGGGCTTCATGAACTCGAGCTTGCATATGCCATGACGGTCCACAAGTCACAGGGCAGCGAGTTTCGCGCTGTCGTTTTTGTAGCAGGGAACAGTGCGCCTGCACTTTTGCACCGAAGCGTTTTATATACTGCGATGACGCGCGCGAGAGAGCTTTTGGTAATGGTCGGCGATTTTGGTGTAATAGAATATATGGTAAAGAACAAAAAGCAGAGAAACAGATATAGCGCACTGCGATCGAGAATTCTGCAATTATTGAATTAGGTGGTGGTTTGGTGAGCTTTCGCGACTTTATAAGTAAATACATTTTTCCTCCGAAATGCGTATTCTGTCGCAGGGTTATGGATAAAGACGGCGTTTGTGATAAGTGTAAAGCAATTCTACCGTACAGAAGTGCAAAACAATCAAACGAGCCCATTATGTTTGTGGATGGCGTATATTCGTATTTTCACTATGAGGCAGATGTCAGAAACGCGCTTATAAGATATAAATTCGGAGGACTTTCCAAATATTCGGTTGATTTTGCAGTTTATCTTGAAGAATGCATCCGAGAATGTCTTGACGAGCAGTATGACATAATTTCGTGGGTTCCGCTCAGCAGGCGCAGGCTCCGAAGCCGAGGATATGACCAGGCTCATCTTCTTGCAGATGAAACGGCAAAACGGATTGGAACGCAAGCTGTAAGGACTCTTGTAAAAATCCGCGATACAGCCCCGCAATCACGCCAGCCGGATATTTCAAAAAGAATGGCAAATATCCTTGGTGCTTATGATACAGCTTCGTTTAATCCGTCGGGAAAGCGAATTATCTTAATTGATGATATTCTCACATCGGGAAGCACCGTCAGCGAATGTGCGCGCATTCTGAAAACGGCAGGAGCGGAAAAGGTTTATATAGTTACGGTTGCAAAGACGAGAAACAGAAAAAAGAATTGAAAAATTTGCAAAATAGGGTATAATATACTTATGAATAAAAATTGAGGTGGTAATACAATGGTATTCAGCAGAGACATAGGAATCGATTTAGGAACAGCTTCCATTCTCGTTTATGTTAAGGGGAAGGGGATTGTTCTTCGTGAACCATCGGTTGTCGCAGTAGATAAAACAACAGACAAGGTTTTGAAGGTCGGGCTTGAAGCTCAAAAAATGCTCGGCAGAACTCCCGGCAACATTATCGCTATTCGTCCTCTCCGAGGCGGTGTCATTTCTGACTATGAGATGACTGAGCATATGATAAAGAACTTCATTCGCCGTGTTATGGGTGGATTCAGCATCATAAAGCCGAGAGTAGTTATCTGTGTTCCGAGCGGAATAACAGAAGTAGAAGAGCGTGCCGTCATAGATGCGGGCCGTCAGGCAGGCGCGAGAGCAGTTTATCTTATTGAAGAGCCAATCGCTGCAGCAATAGGTGCAGGCATCAAGATTGACGAGCCGGACGGAAACATGGTTATAGATATCGGCGGTGGCACTACCGACATAGCCGTAATCTCTCTTTCCAATATAGTAGAATCTTCTTCTATCAAAATTGCGGGCGACCACTTCGATGAATATATCGTCAAGTACATACGCCGTAAGCACAATGTGCTTATAGGCGAGCGTACTGCGGAAGAGCTCAAAATCAACATCGGCTGCGTTTTCCCGCGTCCGGAGGAAATATCTATGGAAATTAAAGGGCGTTGCCTTATGACAGGGCTTCCGAGAATATTTACGGTTACATCAAGCGAAATGTTTGAAGCTCTTGAAGAACCGGCAACAAGAATCGTTGAGTCTATCCACAATGTGCTTGAGCGCACTCCACCGGAGCTTGTCGGTGATATTTCCACAAACGGTATTGTTCTTACAGGCGGTGGAGCTCTTGTATGGGGCTTTGCAGAGCTTATTCAGTCAAAGACTGGAATTGATACCCGTGTTGCGGATGAAGCTGTTTCCTGCGTTGTTTATGGTACGGGAAAAACACTTGATGACCTTGGCTCGATGCAGGACGGAACACTCAATCTTTCAAGAAGAAGACAAATCTTATCCTAAAGCTATAAAAAGAATTCTGCAATTTTAATTGCAGAATTCTTTTCAATGGTAATTTATTTTTGCAAAAGGTGATATAATAAAAGAGAACAAGGCCCACGAAAATTTTCGCAAACCTTGTTCAGGGGGATGAGTATGGGGATTGTTTAAGTGTGTATCTGTATTATATCATTAAGAAACGGAAAAATAGTAGACGAACTGTAAACAAAAGAAAAACAGTTGGTGAACAAACTGTTAATAAGCTGAGCAATTCTAATTTGAATGGAGAGAAAAGTTATGATTACTATAAACGTACAAAGAATTGCAAACACTGTTTCAAAGGAAGAGTTTGATTCTATTTTACCCCGCCTTGAGAGGGCACATGATACACTTATGAAAAAATCCGGGGAAGGGTCTGACTTTCTCGGTTGGATTGATCTGCCGGACAATATTGACGAGAGTGAACTTGCGCGTGTTAAGAAAATTGCGGATAAAATTAAAAGTGATTCTGAAGTCCTTCTTGTCATAGGTATCGGCGGTTCATATCTTGGAGCTCGAGCAGCTATAGAGTTTGTAAAAGGGCGATTCGCTAATCAGCATGCCAAAGGCGTGCCTGAAATTTATTTTGTAGGAAACAATTTAAGCTCGGATTATATAAATGAAATAGTCGATATTTTAGGCGACCGGGATTTTTCAATAAACGTCATTTCAAAGTCAGGAACTACAACAGAGCCGGCCGTAGCTTTTCGCGTATTCAAGGATATCGCAGAGAAGAAGTATGGCAAAGAAGGTGCAAAAAAAAGAATCTATGTGACAACTGATAAAACCCGTGGTGCGCTCAAAGCATTGGCGGACAACGAAGGTTATGAAACTTTTGTTATTCCTGATGATGTCGGAGGCAGGTATTCAGTCCTGACCCCTGTAGGGCTTCTGCCTATGTCGGCGGCAGGAATCGACATTGATGCGGTAATTTCAGGTTCAAAGAAAGCGAAAATGGAGATTTTGAATAAAAAGAGTTTTGAGAATCCTGCATGGGTTTATGCAGGGGCGAGAAACCTTATGTATGAAAAAGGAAAGAAAATAGAGGTTCTCTCATGTTTTGACCCGAAGTTCAGATATATGGCAGAGTGGTGGAAGCAGCTTTTTGGCGAAAGTGAGGGCAAAAACGGCGTTGGAATTTTCCCGGCATCCGTAGAGCTTACAACAGACCTTCACTCTATGGGACAATATATTCAAGATGGCGAGCGCATTCTTCAGGAAACCTTTGTTTCAATAGGCAAACATCAGAAGGATATAGTGGTTCCTGAAAGTGACAATGACTTTGACGGTCTCAATTATCTTGCCGGAAAAACGATTGGTTTTATAAATGGAAACGCGCATTTAGGGACATCTGTTGCTCACGAGGCGGGTGGAGTTCCGAATATGTGCATCGAGATTTCCGACTCAACAGAAGAAAGTTTTGGATATATGGTCTATTTCTTTGAGTTTGCGTGCGGGCTTTCGGGCTATGTTCTCGGCGTAAACCCATTTGACCAGCCGGGAGTGGAGGCATATAAGAAAAATATGTTCGCGCTTCTTGGAAAGACGGGTTATGAGGAGCTCAGAAAAGAAATCTTAAAAAAGAAATAAATTTATATAAATACCCATTGAGGTTTTTAAAAGAATATGTTATTATATATATAGAAAGTCTCAGCTGTTTCAGCTGAAATTCGGCAATCGCTTGCCGTGAAAGCGAGGACCGCGCTTGCGGAGTAAGGAGTGAATTATGGTTCGTGTGATTATGGGGCTCCAGGGTCAAGGAAAAACAAAACAGATTATTGAGCTTACCAACAAAGCAGTAGCTGAGGATTTAACGGCTGCTTGCATTGAACGTGGTACAAAGCTTACATACGATATAAGCCACAAGGCTCGTTTAGTTGATGTTTCCGGATACTTTATCGAGAGTTATCAGCATCTCAAAGCCTTCATTTGTGGAATGCATTCTGCAAACTTTGACCTTTCAAAGATTTTCATTGACAGTCTTTACAAGGTTTCAAAGTGTGATTCCATAAATGAAACCGAAGACTTTCTCAAATGGGCAGAGTCTTTTGGCACAGAGCACGGAATTGATTTTGTTATTACAATCAGTGCAGACCAGGCGAGCGCATCAGAAACTATCCGTAAGTTTTTCTAAAAACTATAAAAGCACGGTATGAATTCATACCGTGCTTTATTTTTCAGAAACCTAAAAAAGATAAAAAAGCATATGTAATGCCATTTTCGTCATTTCGCTTTGTAACAAAATCGCAGATTTTTTTGATGCTCTCATCTGCATTTCCCATTGCAACTGAGAAGCCGGCAGAGCGAAGCATCTCCTCATCGTTGGGGCTGTCTCCAAAGGCCACAATCTCCGAAATGGGAATGTTAAGATAGCGGGAAAGAATTTTTATAGCATTGCCTTTTGATGTATCCTTCGGCATAACGTCAATAAGGTCTTGCCCGGAAGAAACAAGAGTAAGTGTGCCATTCTTGTTAAAGCGTTTTTCCAGGTCATAAATCTTCTCAATATTGTCATGCACGAGAATTTTTGAAATATTCGCAA
Source organism: Eubacteriales bacterium (assembly GCA_045649265.1). Lineage (GTDB taxonomy): Bacteria > Bacillota > Clostridia > Oscillospirales > JAAYXM01 > SIG480. The sequence continues at coordinate 21,076 of JAZRPO010000075.1, read as the reverse complement.
AAGCTGCCTCGCTGGGGTAGTCAGAAACAAGTTTTATGGGAACGTGGAACTCCTTCGGCGCACGTTCGTTATAGGAGAGAAAGAACTTTACACGCTCGCTTGAATAGGCGTGATAAACAAAATCCGGAGTATAAAAAAGGTAATCTAGCCCCTCGGCTTCAAGAGCAGAAATCAGGGCCTGTGCATCATCAGCTTGCAAGAATTTCTGATGAATCACCTCGCTAGTAACAGAATTAATTATAACGCTTCCGTTGCAGGTGATAACAGGGTCTGCAATCCCAAGCGCATTAATATATTCTTTTATTTGCAGATGTGAGCGTCCGGTTGCAATAATAATCTTAACTCCGTTGCGGCTCAAAGCATGAATTGTTTCGAGATCAGTTTGGGATATTTTGTTTTCAGGAGTCAAAAGAGTTCCGTCAAGGTCAAAAACAGCGCAGGAAACTTTCATTCACTTATTCCTCCGTTACTTAATCAAAGCTATAGCTATCAGCTTTTTGCTGATAGCTAATTGATTTTATTCCCAGGTTTTCCAGATATCGGGGCAAAAACCAATGGTTATGTCTCGCCCATTCCTGACAATAGGGGTTGAAATCAGGGAAGGGTTATCCATGAGCTTCTCGACCTTTGCAGTATCGCTTGCAAGATAGTCAATAAAGCTATCGGCATATCCCTTGGCCTTCTTGTTAATCATAGCATCAAGACCAGCCTTACTCCTTACAAGCTCAAACTCTCGGGGAGAAAGCCCGAAACGAGGAAGGTCAATGGATTGAAATTTAATTTTTCGTTCTTTAAAATAGCGTTCGGCTTTTTTTGTATCAAAGCAGTTTTTAGCGCCGTAAATCTGAATGTTCATCTCATTACCCCAATCAGCAAGATTAGCTTTTAAATTGCCTTTATATTGAGAACTCCTTCATTAACCGTGATTTCCAAAGAGGTAACGGTGCTTTCATAATTCTCGATTATAAGGTTTGCAATAACATCTTCAAGCTCCTTCTGAATGGTACGGCGCAGGTTTCTTGCTCCGTATTTTTCGGAGAAGGATTTTTCAGTAAGATACTCAATCAACGAATCGTCAAACATGAGCGAAATCTGCTTTTCCGAGAGCGAAGCTGTCAAATCTGAAAGCATAATTTTCGCAATGGATTTGAAATTGTCACGTGAAAGAGGATTAAATACAACAATTTCGTCAATGCGGTTGATAAACTCAGGGCGGAGAAAATCGGACAGAGCTTTCATCACGCGCTCACGATTCTGTTCGGAGGCAGAGTGTGAAAAGCCTACTGTTCCGCCCTTGAATTGGCTGCCGGCATTTGAGGTCATAACAATAACAGCATTTTCAAAATTGATTTCACGCCCTTGGGCATCAGTTATGCGCCCATCATCAAGAATTTGAAGAAGAATGTTCAAAACGTCGGGATGTGCCTTCTCGATTTCATCGAATAAAACAACGGAGTACGGCTTTCTACGGATTTTTTCGGTAAGCTGGCCTGCTTCATCATAACCGACATATCCGGGAGGCGCACCAATGAGCTTTGATACCGCGTGTTTCTCCATGAACTCAGACATATCAAGTCTGATGAGGGATTCAGGCGTATTGAAAAGGTCGGCAGCGAGACATTTTACAAGCTCTGTTTTTCCAACACCTGTCGAGCCTGTGAAAAGGAAGGATACAGGCTTTCTCTTGGGAGAAATGCCGACTCTGTTCCGCTTTATAGCGGCGGCAACCGCCTTGACAGCCTCGTCCTGACCTACAATTCTTTCCTTAAGACGGGATTCAAGCTCGGATAAACGCTTGAATTCAGTTTCGCGGATTGATGATGCAGGAATTTTTGTCCATAGCTCAATAACCTTGGCAAGATGCTCAATAGAAAGCTCCGGTGTCGATGTATTATCAATTTCAGAAAGCCTCTCAAGGAGCTTGCATTCATCGCTTTTTAAATTTGCAAAACGCTCAAAAGCATCATCAGGTGTTTCTGTTGACAGCTTTTCCCGTTCAGCCTCTATTTCATTAAGTTGTCTGCGAATTTTATTTCGCTCACAAATTATCTCGCTTGTGAGGTTTAAATCTGAGCAGGCCTCGTCAATAAGGTCAATCGCCTTATCGGGAAGAAAACGATCGGTAATGTAACGCTCTGAAAGGATTACTGCAAGCCTTGCAATATTGTCAGTAATCTTTACTCCGTGATACTCTTCATAATAGTGAGCAATCCCACGGATAATTTCAACAGATTCATCAATAGACGGCTCGGCGACCGTAACCGTCTGGAAACGGCGTTCAAGCGCGCTGTCTTTTTCAATGTGCTTTCTGTATTCCGTAAAGGTTGTTGCACCGATAACCTGAATTTCCCCGCGGGAAAGAGCAGGCTTCAAGATGTTCGCGGCATTCATTGAGCCTTCTGCATCTCCTGCACCCACCAGGTTATGCACTTCGTCTATAACAAGAATTACATTTCCTTTTTTCTTTATATCATCAATAAGCCCCTTCATACGGCTCTCAAATTGACCGCGAAACTGTGTTCCGGCAACGAGAGAGGTGAGGTCAAGAAGATAGATTTCCTTATCCTGAAGCTTTGCAGGAACATCTCCCTCTGCCGTCTTAATGGCAAGACCTTCCGCAATTGCAGTTTTTCCGACACCGGGCTCGCCTATAAGGCAGGGGTTGTTCTTCTGACGCCTATTCAAAATCTGAATGACACGCTCAATCTCAGCTTCCCGACCCACTATACGGTCGAGTTTTCCTGATTTTGCGCGCTCAGTGAGCGAAATGCAGAAATTGTCAAGGTGTTTGTATTTAGCAGGTTTTTTCTCCGGCTTATTAGTATCAGAAGAAGCCTTTTTTTCATTAGTCTCCCCAGCAGGATGTGCTGGCATAGATCCAAAAAGCTTGTTGAGGAAAGGAAAGGTAGCCGTTTTCCCGTCACTGTCGTCAGAATCGTCGTCTGCCAAAGAGGGAAGGTTATCAGAGCCTTCATTCAGCATTCCCATCATTTCGGTTGTCATGGCATCAAGTTCTTCGTCAGATATGCCGAGCTTTGTCATAAAATCATCCACAGGCTTGATTCCGAGCTCTCTTGCACATTTAAGGCAAATACCCTCACTAACCGAGTTTTCACCCTCCATTTTAGTGATAAATATTACAGCAAGGTTTTTCTTGCATCTGCTGCATAAAGTTGGTTGCATAGTAAAGTACCATTCCTTTTTGAAAGATTAAAACGATGTTGTGTCGTGAGTTTTCTTGAAATTACAGTATTGATAAAGATAGCTGAAAAATGCGAGAAAAGAAAGGAAAACTGCAATGAATGCAAAGATTGTTTTAATGACTTCAGGGATAATGTTTTCAAACAGGAGAATTGCACAACCGCCAATAACGAGAAAGACTGTAGCAAGCTTTCCAAGAACATTGGATTTAAAAACTGCGGACATCTCCTGGTAAAGCTTCACACCACCCAGGACAAGGAGAAGATCCTTTGCAAAAATTAAAGCTATTGTCCACCACGGTATGAGCCCTACAACCGTGATGCAGACAAAAACTGTTATCGTCATCATTTTATCAGCGAGAGGATCCAGAATTTTGCCGAGCTTTGTAATAAGATTAAACTTTCGCGCTATTATGCCGTCGAAAACATCAGTTATTCCTGCAACTGCATATATACATGCAGCAATAGAGTGGGCGTGTGGAAGGCCAGAAAAGAAAACTGCGATAAAGACCGGCACAAGACACATACGGATTATTGAGAGAAGATTAGGTATATTCATGAGCTTCATACTTCCTTATTGTACATAATAATTATTAAGCATTACTTTGCAAAAAATGCAAATGGATAAAAAGAAGTTATAAACTTTAAAACTGTGGTATCGGCAAGTATATCCTCTGTCAGATAGAGACCCGACTTGATAAGAATCTGAGACAGGAGAACAATGATAAGATATCCAAGAATAAGCCCAAGAATAAGCCCGAACGTCTTGTTAATAAAATTTATGCCGGGGATTCTGGATGCGAGGTTTACAAGCTTCATAAGAAGTGTTAAAAGAATCAGAGAAAGAACAAAGAAGATTACGAACAATACAGCATGCGTAATTTTATAAGCTACGGTATTTGATATTTCACTGATGGACTCCATTATGCTCTGTGAAAACGTATGCGAAATATCTGTGATAGCATCCGAAACTATCCCATCAGGAATTCCGATAGCAGAAAAAAGCGTTGCTATTTCCTCAGGTGTTTCCGCCGGAGCACCGCCGTTTTCCTTTTCAACAGCTTGATTTATATACGGAGCAATATATTTTTCCGAAACAACCGGAGTTGATGTCTTTGCAAGCACTCCTGCGATATAAAAAGCAAGGATGAGGGCGATGATTCCGGAAACGGTTTTAATGAGTCCGCGCCGTCTGCCAACGAGAGATGATATAACAAGAATAGCAACCGCGATAATATCGAAGATCAAAACAGGTGAAAACTTCATAAGTAAAAACCTCCTGATAGTTTATTCGACATATAAGGCAGCAGAATTATTTGATATGGATAATACTGAACCGTCAGAGTTTACGATGCACTGCGAAACATCGGCAGAAATGCTGAATTCACAATGAACGGTCAAATCATTTTTATAAACAACGCACTTATCTGAAAATTGCAGAGCCGTAAAATTGCCAGCACTGGAAATTGAATAAATATCCTTGTCAAAATCAAGAGGTTCGCTGATTTCACCGTTATCTTTCAAAAATACAACCCGTGTATTTCCGCCGTTGCCGTAGTTATCAAGGAGAATTGCGGTGTGCTTCCCGCAGGATTCTGAAAAAGCCTTGATGGGAAGTGCTTCATGTGAGAACTCGGAAATTACAGTTGCAGTGTCGTCAATAAGAAGCGTTCTGTCGTTGCACACAATAAGAATTCGCTTATCAGAGTGATAAGCGGCTTTCAGGGGAATACTCTCGCCAAGATTCAAGGTGGCATAAAAACCTTCGGAGTCTGTCTTGCAAAAAGAAACCTCGCTCTGAAATTGGCCGCTTTGAGCACCATACATAAGAATTGCTGCGGTTTTTCCGTTATGAGAAACGGCTGCATCAAAAATATATTTGTCAGCAGAATGGAATTTGTAAATCGGCTTAAATGAAGGGTTGTATAAGGTGACAAGAGATTTACAGTCCTCGCCGTCCGTTACAATGGAAAAATAGCCTGACTTGTTCATGTTTGCATTAACTATCTTTGACGTCTCTGAAGAGGAGAATAAAAGATTTCTGTTATTTGCAACGTAGAAATTCAGCCCGCCGAGGTCATACGCGAGAAAACGGGAGGGCGAGGCAGAAACTGCAGGGTTGCGGAGAAGAACGGGAGCTGAAAGCGAGCTTTTTCCTGAGAGCTTGTAAGATGACAATTCTTCAGGAGAAATGATGCACAGGTTTCCGGAAACGAGAGTGTATCGATTGTATTCATTTGCATCAAAAGATAAAGAAACCTCTGTTGCGTCACCTCTGACGCCACTGAAAATCCAATACGCAAAACGCTTTATTGAGCCGGATGTAAAGTGATTATTTAAAAATAAAATTGTACAAACAAATAGGAGTATCGTAGTAAAAATCGCAAAACGGCCCGAAAGGCCTTTTTTGCTTTTTTTATTTCGTGGCATATGCGTTTCCTCCTTTTGTAATGTATATTTCAGTTAAAGAGATAAGCCGAACTTGTCAGGATAAACAATTCGTGTCATATAAAGCCCGTGAGCGGGGGCGGTAGCGCCGGCTCGAGAGCGGTCTTTTGATTCCAGAATATCGGAGATTGAATCTGCCGGAATTTTTTTATTTGAAACGTCAAGAAGCGTTCCTACAATCGCTCGCGCCATATTATACAAAAATCCGTTTGCAGAAATCCGTATTGAACAAAGATTCTTATTTTCTTCAATGTCGCAGGCGAAAATTGTGCGAACGGTAGATTTTATCGGGGTGCCCAGGCTCCTGACCGCAGAAAAGTCGTGAGTGCCTGTAAATTGACCTGCAGCAATTTTCATAAGGTCAATGTTCAAAGGCATCCGATTATGAAGTGCACGCCCTTCAAGAAACGGGTCACGTACCTGTGATGTGTATATGTAATACGTATATTCCTTTTCGATACATGACCGGACAGGATGAAAATCAGGGGTGACCTCAAAAGCACGTTTCACAGAAATGTCGGGCGGAAGATATGCGTTAAAACCAAAAGGGAGTTTATCAAGCGGAATTTCAGATTCGGTGCGGAAAGAGGCAAAGTAGTTTTTCGCATGCACTCCGGCATCTGTGCGGCCGCAGCCAACGAGCTTTACGTCCTCATTAAAAAGCGAAGAGGCAGCAGAATTTAATGTATCCTGAATGCTGTTTGAGTTTTTTTGGCTCTGCCATCCATGAAAGCTTTGGCCGTTATAGGAGAGAAGAAGCGCAATGTTTTTTACCATATCAAGACACCTGCTTTGAGTGTATGAGATAAAACCATCGATAATGCGAAAATGAGGACTGAAATGGAAATGGCAGCATAATCAAGAGAGGAGAATTTTAGCTTACGAAGCGTTGTGCGTCCCTCTCCGCCATTATAGCAACGACACTCCATTGCAAGAGCAAGGTCCTCAGCACGGCGAAAGGCATTGATAAACAGGGGGATAAGGATAGGAACAAGAGCTTTTGCACGGCTTATAAGCCCGCCTGTTTCAAAATTTGCCCCGCGGGATTTCTGCGCAGACATTATCTTGTCAGTTTCTTCTATAAGCGTGGGAATAAAACGAAGCGCAATTGACATCATCATAGAAAGCTCGTGGACAGGAAACTTGATTTTTTTAAGAGGCTTTAAAAGCTCTTCGAGCCCGTCTGTGAGCATAATGGGTGATGTGGTGTAGGATAGCATGACAAATGTTCCGGCAACAAGAAGAACGATGCGAAAAGCCATAAAAAATGCAGTATAGACACCGCCGGAGGTAATCGTTATAAACTTATAGCTCAAAAGAACTCGTCCTTCGTTGGTGTAAAAAATATTCAGAATTGCTGTGAACAAAATCAGAATAAGAATAGGTTTGAGACTTTTAAAAATGAGCTTGAAATTTATTTTTGTTATACAAATAACTGTTGCGAGAAAAGTGGTGAGAATCAGGTAGGGAATAGTGCCTTTGCAAGAAAAGAGGCAAACAATGAAAAGGATTGATAGGATAAGTTTAGTTCGAGGATCAAGTCTATGGACAAGAGTATTTCCAGGGAAATATTGTCCGAGGGTAATATCCTTAATCATTTTTGACACCTCCCAACGCGAGAATTGCAGAAGCCGCCTGGCTTACCGTGTATATAGATCCCGGGAGGGAAAGACCTCGGCGTTTAAGTGCATTTGCAATATGCGTAACCTGAGGAAGGTCAAGCCCTGCCGCAAGAAGCTCATCAGAATGAGAGAAAACCTCATCGGGAGTTCCGGAAAGCATAATTTTCCCCTTGTTCATAACTATCAGGTCATCTGCGAAGGTGGCAATGTCCTCCATGCTGTGCGAAACAATAACAACTGCCGCATCTATCTCGTCGCGATACAAGCGTATGGAACGGAGGATTTCTTCTCTGCCGAGCGGATCAAGTCCTGCTGTGGGCTCGTCAAGAATAAGAACCCTTGGGCGCATGGCAATAACGCCAGCTATTGCAACACGGCGCTTTTGGCCGCCTGAAAGCTCAAACGGTGAAAGTGGAAGAAGCTTCTCTGAGATTCCTGCAAAACGAGCCGCTTCGTGAACTCTTTGATCAATTTCGGCATCAGAAAGCCCCATGTTTTTCGGGCCAAAGGAAATGTCTTTATAAACCGTTTCTTCAAAAAGCTGGTATTCGGGATATTGGAGAACAAGCCCCACCTTAAAGCGAATGTTGTGTGTGAATTCGCGGGATTTAAAAATATTTTCACCGTCGTAGAAAACGGAGCCTGAGGAAGGCTTTGTAAGTCCGTTGAGATGAGAGATAAGGGTTGATTTTCCGGAGCCTGTATGACCAATAATGCCGAGCGTTTTTCCGGCATATATATCAAGGTTTATATCATCTATTGCCGCACACTCAAAAGGGGTTTTCGGACTGTATATATGAGAAAGCGAGCGTATGCTCATAATAGGGTTCACTGTGAGATCCTCCTCTGAAAGCTAAGTGAGACTTTTAAGAATTGCGTCAACGCATTCATCAACCGTAATATTGTCAAGAGGTATGGAAAAACCGTTTTTGTTAAGCTCTGCAATAAGTTCAACCGTCTGAGGAACATTGAGGCTAAGAGCTTTTAGTGTTTCGATGTTCGGGAAAATTTCGCGTGGAGAGCCATCCATAACAATCTTTCCGTTATCCATAACAATAATTCTGTCGGAAAGGGCGGCTTCGTTCATGTGGTGAGTTATCAAAATTACGGTAATGCCGTGCTTTTTGTTAAGGTCATCTATTATCGACAAAACATCCCGCCGCCCAATCGGGTCAAGCATTGCAGTGGGCTCATCCAGAACTACGCAGCGGGGGCGCATGGCAAGGATTCCGGCGATTGCAATTCTCTGCTTTTGCCCACCGGAAAGAAGGTGAGGCGCGTGCTCACGGTATTCATACATCCCAACAGTCTTGAGCGCATCGTCGACACGGCGACGGATTTCATCACGGGAAAACCCGAGGTTTTCAGGCCCAAAAGCAACGTCTTCTTCTGTAATCGTTGCGACAATCTGGTTGTCCGGATTTTGAAAAACCATTCCACAGGTGCGGCGGATTTCAAAAAGCAGAGCTTCGTCAAGGGTATCCATACCGTCAACATAAATCTTTCCGCCACAGGGAAGAAGAACTGCGTTGAAATGCTTTGCAAGAGAGGATTTTCCTGAGCCGTTTCGCCCAAGTATTGCAAGATATTCCCCCTCTTTTACGGATATTGAAATTTCTGACAAAGCGGTGTTCGGCGAATCTGTATCAAGGTTGTATTTGAATGTGAGGTTATGTGATTTTATGATTTCATTCATTGTCGAAAACTCCCGAAATGTGTATTAATCTGCAGACCAGCGCATAGCACTTCCTGCGGGGAGAAAAAGACCTGTTTCCTCTACGGGGAGCCCAAGCTCGTCGCACTCGCTTCTTCCGCCATAGGTGCTTGTAAAAATCACATCTGAAATATATTTGAGAACTGACGGTGCAAGGCCGGTTGTATATGAGCTTATAAGAACAAAAAGCGGATTATCCGAAAGCACTCCTGAGCAAAGCTTAACAAAGTCGAAAAGATTATTTTCAAGCTTCCAGATTTCGCCGGTAGGACCGCGGCCGTATGATGGCGGGTCCATAATAATTGCATCATATTTTCTGCCACGGCGGATTTCACGCTCGACAAACTTTGCACAGTCATCAACTATCCAACGGATTGGTGCATCGGAAAGACCGGAGGATGCAGCATTCTCTCTTGCCCAGGAGACCATACCGCGTGCTGCATCAACATGGCACACGGAAGCACCGGCAGAGGCTGCGGCAATAGTCGCAGCTCCCGTATAAGCAAAGAGATTAAGAACATTTATCGGTCGGTTGGCAGATGAAATTTTCTCTCTTATAAAATCCCAGTTTGAAGCCTGCTCGGGAAAGATACCCGTATGCTTAAAGTTCATTGGCTTTAAGTTGAAGGTAAGATCCTTATACGAAATTTGCCACGAAGCAGGGAGGTTTCTGTTGTTCCAGCTTCCGCCACCGGAAGAGGAGCGGGAATATAAAGCATCATAATTATGCCAACGGGGATGACGGCGAGGAGAAGCCCAGATAGCCTGAGGTTCGGGACGGACAAGAAAATACTCTCCCCAGCGTTCAAGTTTTTCGCCACCGCCGCAATCTATTACGCTGTAATCGTCAAAGTTTTTTGCAATCCACATATCTTTTTGTTCCTTACGTTTACATTGATATTATATCATACCATAAAAAGGCGGAAAGGTCAATGAAATAACGGCATTTTTTACGGTGTCATATTTGACTTTTCTGTGAAATAAATATTAATACAAAGAATTGAAAGGAAAGATTGGTATGGTCGTATTTACAGCGAGGTTAACAAGGAAAAGGTTTGTTTCGGGAATTCTTGCGATCTGCATAATTATATGCTCTGTGATTGCAGTAGTTGGAAGCTCGCGCGAGGATGGTGCAGTTTCTGTTTCCGATGAAGTTCCCCGAATTGCCGATGGCAGAAACGCAAAAAGCAATGAGGATAGAATCGCGCTCTTAAAAGAGTGCGGTTGGGAAGTATCGGAGGAACCGTTGGAGTTCATTGAAGTCAGAATTCCCGAGGAATTTGACGGTGTATATACAGAATATAACGATATACAAAAAAGACAAGAAATGGATTTGTCAAAATATGCCGGCAAAAAAGCAATGCGTTATACATACAAGGTTAACAACCATCCGAGCGGGGAAGAAGGGATTGTTGCAAATCTGATTATCTATAAAGATAAACTCATAGGTGCAGATGTTTCATCACCAAAGCTCGGCGGCTTTATGCACGGGCTCTTGGAAAGCTCGGAAAGCGAAAAAAAAGAATAAGGTTGCAATAGTGGTTGCGATAGGTGTATAATATCGTCAGAACATACTTGCGTTAGGAGAGAAGAACCGATGAAGATAAAAGAGGGCTTTGTCTTGCGAAGAGTGCTCGGGGATGTAATTGTTGTCCCGAGTGGCGAGGTTAGCAAAGATTTTCATGGCATGATTAAGCTCAACGATTCTGCGGCAGACATTTGGGAGTGGATTTCGGCAGGAAAAAGCGAAGAGGAGATTTCAAAGCTGCTTTCGCAAAAATATGATATTTCCAAAGAGAAGGCAGAGTCGGATACTCGTGCTATGATAGAAAAAATGCTTAGCATAGGGCTTTTTGAACAATGAATGCTCAAAATATAGAGCAGGTCCTTTTGTCAGAGGGAAAGTTCGTATGCACAACCTCAGGGATAAGCATGATGCCGCTTTTTGCCGACAGGAGAGATACCGTTGTAATTCTTCCGAAAAAGGCAAGACTTAAAAAATATGATGTTGCCCTCTATCGTCGCGGCGAGAAATACGTTCTTCACCGTGTTATAAAAGTTCTTCCCGACTCCTACATAATTCGAGGCGACAACTGCGAAGCAAAGGAAACCGGAATCCGTGATGAAGACGTTATAGGAGTTCTTTTTGCTTTTTATCGCAAGGATAAGTATTTTGAAGTTACAAACACAATCTATCGCATATATTCGTTTTTTATTGTTGCGGCGTTTCCTTTTCTTAGCCTGTTTCGCCGTGTAAAACGCAAGATTTTTAAATTTATAAAAAATAGAGATAAAAATTAAGGGGATTACCATGGAAACAATAGCACAGATAATCGGCGTGTTCGCTCTCGTATCCGCAGTAATAGCTTTTCAACAAAAAACTCACAAAAACATTTTGATTTTTCAATTTACTTCAGACATTCTGTTCGTGCTTCATTTTGCATTGCTTGATGCATACACAGGTGCAATTCTTAACGGCATTGCAGCTCTGAGAGGGCTTGTTTTTGTAAATAGAGGAAAGAAGTGGGCGGATAACATATTATGGTTCTGGCTTTTCTGCTTTGCATCTGTAGTGTCAGGGATATTTACGTGGAGCGGGATGCTTTCGCTTCTTCCTGTGCTCGGAATGATTCTTACGACCGTTGCTTTTTGGATTAAAGATCCGAAGCTTGTAAGGCGCGTTGCCTTTCCAAGCTCACCGCTCTGGCTTGTATATAATCTCGCAAATCGTGCATATGGTGGAGTAATAACTGAGATTATAAATATGATTTCAATAATTATTGCAATGATTCGTCTTGATTTTAAAAAGGAAAACACAAATCAAAAGGTACCAACTGAATGAAATTTTAATGCGGCGCTGTCTCTGTGGAGATGGTGCCGCATATTATGCACAAACAATGAATATTATTCAATAAAAATAAATAATTATGGAATAGGTGCTTGACAAACAGGATGTTTGATTGTATAATAATTCATATTTGAAAAAAGTGGAGTATTTTTTTTAATACAAAGGCAAATGGGGTATCAAGATGACAAAAGTGTTTATTGACGGCAGCGCAGGCACAACTGGGCTCAGGATTTATGAGCGGTTGGCACAGAGGCGAGATATAGAGCTTCTTTCGCTCAGTGAAGAAAAAAGAAAAGATGCGGAAGCAAGGCGTGAAAAGCTGAATTGTGCAGATATTGTTTTTTTGTGTCTCCCTGATGCGGCAGCGATAGAGTCTGTTTCGTTTATAGAAAACGATTCCACTGCGGTTATTGACACATCAACCGCGCATCGCACGGCAGTGGGCTGGGCATATGGTTTTCCGGAGCTTTCCGGCAGGCGGGAAGAAATAATTTCTTCCAAACGTATTGCAAATCCGGGTTGCCATGCAAGCGGTGCGATAGCTCTTATAGCTCCTCTTGTTGAAGCAGGGCTTCTCTGCCGAAGTGCAAAGCTTTCCTGCTTGTCGCTTACGGGATATTCCGGCGGCGGAAAGAAAATGATTGCAGAGTATGAGGCAGAAGAAAAATCTTCGCTTCTCTCAGCTCCCAGGATGTACGGTCTTTCGCAGGCGCATAAGCATCTTCCTGAGATTTCAGCACAATGCGAGCTTGAAAATGCGCCGGTTTTCTGCCCGATAGTTGCTCCGTACTATAGCGGAATGGAAGTCACGATTCCTCTTTTCAGAAAGGATATATCAGGCGGTATTAGCGATATTAAGTCAATATATGAAAAATATTATGAAAAAGGGCTTGTTCATTTTTGCGAAAATAACGATGAGGGCGGTTTTCTTTCTGCTTCAGCGTTTTCAGGCCGTGATGATATGGAAGTGTCAGTCTATGGAAACGATGAAAGAATTCTTCTTGTTTCCAGATTTGATAATCTGGGCAAGGGCGCTTCCGGAGCGGCGATTCAGAACATGAATCTGCTTCTCGGCACAGATGAAAAAACAGGATTAAACGTATAACGGAGGATTGTTTACGATGAAGATAATTGAGGGCGGCGTTTGTGCCGCAAAGGGCTTTTCAGCAAACGGAATTCACTGCGGAATCCGTAAAAACAAATCAAAACGAGATCTCGCTTTAATATTCAGCGAAGCTCAGGCTTCGGCTGCAGCGGTTTACACAACAAACCTTGTAAAGGGTGCTCCGCTCACCGTTACGAAGCGCAATCTTGCAGACGGCAAGGCTCAGGCGATAATCTGCAATAGTGGAAATGCAAATACATGCAATGCAGACGGAATTGAAATCGCAGAAAAAATGTGTGGGCTTTGTGCAAATGAGATGAGCATCTCGCCGGGTGATGTTGTTGTTGCATCAACGGGTGTCATAGGCCAGCCTCTTGATGTTACCCCCATTGCAAACGGAATCGGCAAGCTTGCAAAAGGTCTTTCAAAGAATGGCAGCGAAGCTGCTGCTGAGGGAATAATGACAACCGATGTATCAAAAAAAGAGATTGCAGTTGAGTTTTCGATCGGCGGGAAAGTTTGTCATATGGGAGGAATTGCAAAGGGCAGCGGAATGATTCATCCCAATATGGCTACAATGCTTGTGTTTATCACAACCGACGTTGCCATTAGCTCCCAAATGCTCAAAAAAGCACTCTCCTCAGATATCAAAAACACCTTTAATATGATAAGTATAGACGGCGACACCTCCACAAACGATATGGTTGCAATTCTTGCAAACGGTATGGCAGAAAATGATGAAATCACGTGCGAGGGAGCCGAGTTTAACGAATTTATGAAAGCGCTCAACACGGTAACTGTTTATCTGTGCCGTATGATTGCTGCGGACGGCGAGGGAGCAACAAAGCTCCTCGAATGTGTCGTTGACGGGGCGCAGAGCGAGGACTGTGCAAAAACAGTTGCGAAGAGTGTAATCTGTTCAAGCCTCTTAAAAGCCGCAATGTTTGGCGCGGATGCAAACTGGGGCAGAGTTTTATGCGCTATTGGTTACAGTGGTGCAGATGTCGATGTCGAAAAAGTAGACGTTTCCTTTAAAAGCAAAAAGGGAGAAATCCTCGTCTGCAAAAACGGCGCAGGCGTTGAATTTTCAGAGGAAAAGGCGAAGGAAATTCTTCTTGAAAATGAAATCGCAATTATCATTTCTCTCGGCAACGGAGCATATGGTGCTACTGCCTGGGGTTGCGACCTTACATATGATTACGTCAAAATTAACGGCGATTATCGCACATAATCCGGAGGTTAAAGAAAATGGGAAATGTTTTTTCGAATGCAGAGCGCGCAGAGGTATTGACTCAGGCGCTTCCTCACATAAAAAGATACAACGGAAAAATTGTTGTCGTTAAATACGGTGGCAACGCAATGGTTGATGAGCAGCTCAAACAGCAGGTTATGGAGGATATTGTTCTCCTTTGGCTTATCGGAGTGAAAATTGTCCTCGTTCACGGAGGCGGTCCCGAAATCAGCGATATTATGCAGCGGCTGGGCAAGAAGCCGGAGTTTGTAGACGGGCTTCGCGTGACGGATAAGGAAACTGTTGATATTGTCCAGATGGTCCTTGCCGGCAAAGTAAACAAAACCCTCGTCACTCTGCTAGAAGCAAAGGGCGGCAGAGCAATGGGGATTTCTGGTATGGATGGGCGTCTTATCGAAGCTCAGATGAAGGATGAAAGGCTCGGCTATGTCGGGGCAATCACAAAAATTAACATAAAGCCGGTTGTTGACCTTCTGGAAAAAAATTATATCCCCGTAATTTCAACTGTCGGCTGCGACATAGACGGTAACACATATAACATCAACGGTGACACGGCGGCAGCTCACATTGCAGGTGCGCTGGGAGCAGAGCGGCTTATAATGATGACGGACATTGCCGGCATTTTGCGTGATAAGGATGACCCAACAACCCTCATCCCTGAAATAACACTTAAAGACGCAGAAAAACTATATGCTGACGGCGTAATTTCAGGAGGCATGATCCCAAAGGTGGATTGTTGTATTGAAGCAATTCGCGAGGGCGTAAAGAAAGTAATTATTATGGACGGTCGCGTTCCTCACTCCATTCTTATGGAGCTTCTCACAAATGAGGGCGCAGGAACAATGGTAACCGGAGGTTAAAATGAGCATTATAGAGACAGATAAGGCCTATGTTGCAAATACATATAACCGTTTTCCGATAGAAATTGTCAATGGGAAAGGTTCGGAAGCCTTTGATGCAGACGGAAAAAGATATATAGATATGGGCACGGGAATCGGCGTAAACGCTTTCGGCTTTTCAGACGAGCTTTGGGTTGCGGCGGTAAGTGAGCAGGCTTCAAAGCTTGCGCACACGTCGAATCTCTATTATACAGAGCCTTGTGCAAAGCTTGCAGAGCTTCTTTGCGAAAAAACAGCAATGAAAAAGGTGTTCTTCTGCAACTCGGGTGCAGAGGCAAACGAATGTGCCATAAAGGTTGCGAGAAAATATGCTGCAGATAAGAAGGGGGAGGATTATTTTACAATCCTGACCCTTGAAAACAGTTTTCACGGCAGAACTCTCACGACTCTTGCCGCAACGGGTCAGGAGCATTATCACGAGCTTTTCAAGCCGCTCACTCCGGGGTTTGTTCACACTCCCGCAAACGATTTTGCAGCTCTTGAAAAAGCAGCATTGAAAAACAAATGCGCCGCTATAATGATGGAATGTGTTCAGGGGGAGGGCGGAGTAATCGCCCTTGATGCTGATTTTGTGAAAAAAACAGCTGCGTTTGCAGAACAAAACGATATTATCCTCATCATTGACGAAGTGCAGACGGGTAACGGTAGAAGCGGCAAGCTCTATTCATATATGAGCTTCGGAATAAAGCCTGATGTAGTTACTACTGCAAAAGGGCTTGGCGGCGGTCTCCCGATAGGAGCAGCGCTTCTTTCTGCAAAGGTTGAGAGCGTTCTGGGTTTTGGTGACCACGGTTCAACCTTTGGGGGAAACCCCATTGCAGCGGCTGGCGCATTAAGTATCCTTTCTCGAATTGATGAAAAGCTCCTATCAGATGTAAGAGAAAAGAGTGAATACATTTTTAAAACCCTTTCTGAGTGTAAAGGGGTTGAGGCTGTCAGTGGTATGGGGCTGATGGTTGGAATAAAAACCAAAAAGCCGGCAGGAGCGGTAGTAAAAGCTTGTATGAAGCGCGGAGTTCTTTGTCTTACCGCAAAGGATAAGGTTCGCCTGCTTCCTCCACTGAATATAGAAAATGAAACCTTGCGCGAGGCTATAGAAATTATTGCAAAGGTATGTGAAGAATAACTGCGAAAGGATAGATTTAATTATGAATTTGAAAGGGAAAAGCTTTCTGAAACTTCTTGACTTTACACCTGAGGAGATCAACTATCTTATTGAATTTGCCGAAAAGCTGAAAACGAAGAAGCAGCGCGGAATTTCGCACAGATCCTGCAAGGGCAAGAACATTGCTCTCATATTTGAAAAGACAAGCACTCGCACACGCTGCGCCTTTGAGGTTGCGGCAGCTGACCTTGGGATGCACCCTGTATATCTCGACCCGCAGGGCTCGCAGATTGGCAAAAAAGAAAGCATCGCAGATACCGCGCGCGTTCTTGGCAGAATGTTTGACGGTATAGAGTATCGCGGATTTGGTCAGGAGATTGTAGAGGAGCTTGCAAAATATGCAGGTGTCCCTGTATGGAATGGGCTTACAAATGAGTTTCATCCTACTCAGATTCTTGCAGATTTTCTTACAATCAAAGAGCGTTTCGGTTCCCTCTCCGGCATAAAACTCGTCTATATGGGCGACGCGAGGTATAATATGGGCAACTCTCTTATGGTTGGCTGCGCAAAAATGGGAATGCACTTTGTAGCATGCGCACCGAAAAAGTATTTTCCGGCAGATGAGCTTGTTGAAAAATGCCGCGAAATTGCAAAGGAAACCGGCGCCGTAATTGAGTTTATTGAAAACCCTGAGGAAGCTACAAAGAATGCAAATGTTATCTATACCGATGTCTGGGTTTCCATGGGTGAGCCTGAGGAGGTATGGAAGGAGAGAATAGCAGAGCTTCTTCCGTATCAAGTAAATATGAAGCTTATGGATAACGCAGGCGAAGACTGCGTGTTTATGCATTGTCTTCCTGCTTTCCACGACCTCAAAACAACTGTAGGCCGTGATATTTATGAAAAATTCGGTATTTCCGAAATGGAAGTTACAGACGAAGTAATAGAAAGCGAACGCTCTATCGTCTTTGATGAGGCGGAAAACCGTATGCACACTATTAAAGCTGTAATGGCGGCAACTTTATAAAAAGAAACACATTCTTATTTGAGGAGGCAGGGTGAATGCCTAAGGATAACACAGTTTCAAAAGTTCTTGTTATAGGCTCCGGTCCGATAATCATAGGTCAGGCAGCTGAGTTTGACTATGCCGGTGCACAGGCTTGCCGTGTTCTTCGTGAAGAGGGCATAAATGTTGTGCTCGTAAACTCAAACCCTGCAACAATTATGACGGATAAGAATCTCGCAGATGAAATATATTTAGAGCCGCTCAACTGTGATACCGTCAGAAGAATTATTGAAAAAGAGCGCCCGGACGGGCTTCTTGCAGGGCTCGGCGGCCAGACAGGGCTCACAATAGCCATGCAGCTATTTCGCGACGGTACGCTTGACAAATACAATGTTCGCCTCCTCGGAACAAATGTTGATGCGATAGAAACCGCTGAGGACAGAGAGCTTTTCAGAAACGCAATGCGTAACATAGGAAAGCCCTGCGTTCCGTCAGATGTTACGGATAATGTTCAGGATGCGCTTGATATAGCGGAGAGAATAGGCTATCCCGTAATAGTCAGGCCTGCCTTTACTCTCGGTGGTACAGGCGGAGGCATTGCCAACACGAAGGAAGAGCTTTCCGTTATCGCAAAAAGCGGGCTTGATATGTCTCCGATAACCCAGATTCTCGTCGAAAAGTGTATTTCCGGATGGAAGGAAATCGAGTTTGAAACGATGCGTGATGCCGAAGGAAACGCAATAGCAGTCTGTTCAATGGAAAACATTGACCCCGTCGGTGTCCACACGGGCGACTCTATCGTTGCAGCCCCTGCACTTACGCTCACAGAAGCCGAGTACCAGATGCTGTATAAAGCATCGCTTGATATAGTCTCTTCAATAGGCATTATCGGCGGTTGTAACTGCCAGTTTGCCTTAAAACCGGATAGTATGGAGTATGCGGTAATAGAAGTCAATCCGCGCGTTTCGCGCTCATCTGCGCTCGCATCAAAGGCTACGGGCTACCCGATAGCAAAGATCACGACAAAAATAGCCCTCGGCTATAATCTTGATGAAATTAAAAACGATATGACGGGTAGCGGCTCTTTTTTCTTTGAGCCGAAGGTCGATTATGTTGTTGTAAAATTCCCCAAATGGCCTTTTGATAAGTTTTCAGAGTCTGACAGAAAGCTCGGAACCCAGATGAAGGCAACGGGAGAGGTTATGGCAATAGGTTCATGCTTTGAAGAGGCTCTTATAAAGGCTGTAAGGGGTGCTGAAATTTCTCTTGATACTCTGAACGCAGCTCCGCTCAGCGACAAACCCGTTGCAGAGCGCCTCGAAGAGCAAAATGACAGAAGGATTTTCACCGTATTCGAAGCGCTCAAAAAGGGTATTTCGATTGATGAAATATACAAGATCACAAAAATTGACAAGTGGTTTTTAAATAAGCTTTTAAACCTCTGTAATTTCGAGAGAAAGCTTGAAAAAGAGGGCATTTCCAAAGAAATTTATATCGAAGCAAAGAAACTCGGTTATACCGACAAGGCAATTTCACAACTTGCGGACGAGAGTGCTTTCCCTGAATTTGAGCTTGCGTACAAAAAGGTTAATACCTGTCGTGATGGCGCACCTGCCGTTAAATCATATTTCTATTCCTCGGCAACCGGCGACTGTGAAGCGAGGGCTGAGCATCGAAGCGGAAAGCCTGTTGTAATGGTGCTCGGGTCAGGCCCTATAAGAATCGGGCAGGGGATAGAGTTTGATTACAGCTCTGTTCACTGTGTCTGGACTCTTCGTGAAATGGGATATGATGTTGTAATTGTCAACAACAATCCGGAAACAGTCTCCACGGACTATGATACAGCAGACAGGCTGTATTTTGAGCCGCTTACGCCTGAGGATGTAATGAACATTATCAAAGTTGAAAACCCAATCGGAGTGGTTGTTGCATTTGGTGGGCAGACTGCGATAAAGCTTACAAAGTTTCTTGATGATGCAGGCGTTAAAATCCTCGGCACGTCTGCTGAAAGTATCGATATGGCAGAGGACCGTGCCCGTTTTGATGAGCTGCTTGAAACCTTCTCGATAAAACGCCCCAAGGGAATGGGTGTTCTTACGGTCGAAGAGGCGTTGAATGCGGCAGAGAGCTTTGGATATCCGGTGCTCCTTCGTCCGTCATACGTAATTGGCGGTCAGAATATGACAATTTCAAGAAGCCCCGAGCAGACAAAACGGTATATGGAAACAATCCTTTCCGGGAAAATCGAAAATCCGGTTTTGGTCGATAAATATATGCCGGGTACGGAGCTTGAAGTAGATGTCATTTCAGACGGTGAGGATGTTCTCATTCCTGGCATTATGGAGCATATTGAGCGTGCAGGAGTCCATAGTGGAGACTCTATCGCCGTATATCCGCCCTACAACCTCACCGACAAATTTTTGCAGAAGATATGCGATTGTTCTGAAAAGCTTGCCCTTGCGATGAAAACAAAAGGGCTTGTCAATATTCAATATCTCATATACGATAACGAGCTTTATGTAATCGAGGTAAACCCCAGAGCATCAAGAACGGTGCCTTATATAAGCAAGGTTACGAATGTTCCTATGGTTGACATAGCATCGCGAGTTATGCTCGGCGAGAAGCTTTCGGATATGGGCTATGGAACGGGGCTATATCGTACACCGCCGTATTTTGCGGTAAAGGTTCCTGTTTTCTCGTTTGAGAAATTGAGTGATGTTAATTCAATTCTCGGCCCTGAGATGAAGTCAACGGGTGAAGTTCTCGGAATAGGAAAAACTATGGCAGAGGCGCTCTTTAAAGGCCTCACATCAGCAGGCTTTACGCTTCCGTCAGTCGGCGGAGATAAACTGCATGGAATTCTGATAAGTGTAGAGGAGAACGACTATCAGGAAGTCATTTCGGTTGCAAAACGCTTTTATGATGCAGGCATCAGTCTCTTTGCGACCCGTGGCACAGCAAACGCAATCGCCAATGCCGGAATCGCAGTCACCTCGGTTGAAAATGCAGACGAGGGCGACGGCGTATATCGTCTTATGGAGAGTGGCAGCATAAGCTATGTAATCTATACGGGAGCAGTTCGTGATGCAACCGTCGGAGATTATATAAAGCTTCACCGCCGCGCAATGCAGCTCGGGATTCCGTGCCTGACATCTCTTGATACCGCAAACGCACTTGCAGATATCATCGAAAGCGGCTTTACTCTGGAAAATACGGAGCTTGTTGATATAAATGCAATGCGGACGCAACGCCAGAAGATTGGCTTTTCAAAAATGCACTCATGCGGAAACGACTATATTTTTATAGAAAACTTTGACGGTAAGCTCACTTGTCCCGAATCGCTCTGCGTAAGTCTCTGCAAGGAGCATTACGGCATCGGTGGTGACGGCATCGTCCTGATTGAGCGCTCGCAAAATGCGGATGCAAAAATGCGAACGTTTAACAGAGATGGCAGCGAGGGCAAAATGGCAGGAAATAATATCCGTTGCGTTGCGAAGCTTTTATACGACAAGGGTTATGTGAAAAGCGAAAACATATCCATTGAAACAGCAAGCGGAATTTATCGAATGAAACTCTATCTCAGAGACGGTGTTGTCAATTCTGTGTCGGTAGATATGGGCAGAGCGAGCCTTTTTTCAAAAGATATTCCGGCGAAATCCTCGTCTGAGAAGATGATAGATTTTCAGATATCGGTATTCGGAAAGGCATACAGGTCAACCTGCCTTTCGGTAGGCAATCCGCATTGTGTTGTTTTTGCAGATGAGATTGATGCCATAGACCTTGCAAGAATAGGCCCTGGATTTGAGAATAACGAGCTTTTCCCTGAGCGAATTAACACGGAGTTTGTAAGGGTTATAGACAGAACAACTCTTCGTGT
>JAZRPO010000074.1:0-1777 GCA_045649265.1 Eubacteriales bacterium | reverse complement strand
GACCGAAATACGCTTCTTACCCTTGTGTATATTGACGATCTTGTAGATGAAATGCTCCGCGCGCTTGAAGGCAAAGAAACCTATGCCAGAGACTTCTGCAAAGTGCCGGTTGAACATCAGGCAACACTCGGCGAGATTGTCGATTTGCTTGAAACTTTCAAGTCTCAGCCGAAAACTTTAATGCTCCCCGAAATTCCCGCAGGCAGCTTTGCAAAAAAACTATATTCTACATATCTCTCGTATCTCCCTCAGGAAAAGGTCTCCTTTCCGCTTAAGATGAATATTGACGCACGCGGAAGCTTTACCGAGCTTTTAAAAACAGAAAAATGCGGTCAGGTCTCTGTTAACATCTCAGCTCCCGGAATTACAAAGGGTCTACACTGGCACCATACAAAGTGGGAGTTTTTTATAGTGGTTTCAGGCCACGGCCTCATTCAGCAGAGAAAAATCGGCTCGGATGAAATTCTTGAGTTTGAGGTTTCAGGCGACGAAATTACCGCAATTCATATGCTCCCCGGCTACACTCACAACATCATTAACCTGTCCGAAACAGAAAACCTCGTTACCGTTATGTGGGCAAATGAACAGTTTGACCAAAGACACCCCGATACCTTTGGAGAGGAAGTTTGATTATGGAAATGAAACTTAATTACTCGGATGTAAAATGGCAGGAAAATGGAAAGCTTAAGCTTCTCATTATTGTGGGCACTCGCCCCGAAATTATCCGCCTTGCCGCAGTTATCAATAAGTGCCGCAGATATTTCGACTGCATTCTGGCACACACGGGGCAAAATTATGATTATAATTTGAATGGTGTTTTCTTCAAAGACTTGAAACTTGCTGACCCCGAGGTATATATGAATGCTGTCGGTGATGACCTCGGCGCAACTGTGGGCAATATTATTAACTGCTCATACAAGCTTATGGCTGAAATTAAGCCCAATGCCATGCTTATTCTCGGCGACACAAATTCTTGTCTCTCCGCGATTGCGGCAAAACGCCTGCATATTCCGATT
The DNA here is from genome assembly GCA_045649265.1 of Eubacteriales bacterium. GTDB lineage: Bacteria > Bacillota > Clostridia > Oscillospirales > JAAYXM01 > SIG480. The sequence continues at coordinate 761 of JAZRPO010000074.1, read as the reverse complement.
TTCCATATGGAAGCAGGAAACAGGTGTAAGGACGAATGTCTCCCCGAAGAAACAAACAGACGCATTGTTGATATAATCTCTGATGTCAACATGGCATATTCCGAACATGCGCGCCGCTATCTTGCAGATTGCGGGCTTCCGAAGGAGAGAACTTATGTCACCGGCTCACCTATGGCAGAGGTTCTCCATCAGAATCTTGACGAAATTAAAAAATCAGATGTTCACGCGCGTCTTGGTCTTGAAAAAGGGAAATATATACTCCTCTCTGCTCACAGGGAAGAGAATATTGATACTGAAGAAAACTTTTTATCTCTCTTTGGCGCAATAAATAAGCTCGCAGAAAAATACGATATGCCTATTCTCTATTCTTGCCATCCCCGAAGCCGGAAAAGGCTCGAGGAGAGCGGATTTGTGCTTGATGCGCGAGTTATAAGAAATGAACCTCTTGGTTTCCATGATTACAACTGCCTGCAGATGAATGCGTATGCTGTTGTCTCCGACAGTGGAACTCTCCCCGAAGAGAGCAGCTTCTTTACCTCGGTCGGACATCCTTTTCCTGCTGTTTGCATCCGTACCTCGACAGAACGCCCCGAAGCTCTTGACAAGGCTTGCTTTGTTCTTGCTGGAATCACGGAAAAATCTCTCTTGCAGGCCATTGAAACAGCTGTTGATATGGCACGTGATGGGAATCACGGCATCCCCGTTCCCGATTATGTTGACGAGAACGTGTCAGATAAAGTCGTTAAACTTATCCAGAGCTA
>JAZRPO010000073.1:0-2415 GCA_045649265.1 Eubacteriales bacterium | reverse complement strand
CTCATCCGCCACAACGGTTATGGTTGTCGGCTTTGTAAATTCAAAATTGATGAGCCTCAAACAGGCGATTCACGTAATAATGGGCGCGAATATCGGAACAACGGTTACGGCGTGGATTCTGAGCCTTGGCGGAATCTCGGGTGACAATTTCTTCATAAGGCTTTTAAAGCCCTCGTCGTTTGCCCCGGCTTTTGCGTTTGTCGGGATTGTGCTGTATATATTTACGAAGAGTAACAAGAAAAAGGATATAGGAATGGTGCTTCTTGGCTTCGCTACACTTATGTTTGGCATGGAAACCATGACAGGAGCAGTTTCGGTGCTGGGGGACATACCGGCATTTCGGGAGCTGTTCATTATGTTCCAAAACCCTGTTTTAGGGGTGCTTGCGGGAGCGGTCCTGACTGCGATTATTCAATCAAGCTCGGCTTCCGTAGGTATTCTTCAGGCGCTTGCCGCAACAGGCGCGATTTCCTACGGTGCGGCAATCCCGATTATTATGGGCCAGAACATCGGAACAACGGTTACGGCAATGCTATCCTCTGTGGGTGCGACAAAAAATGCAAGGCGCGCGGCGCTTGTTCATCTCATGTTCAATATAATAGGAACAGTTGTCTGCCTCATCGCATTCGCATTGATTAAAATGCTGCTTGCTCCGGTGATATCAGACACCGCAGCAAATTTTACAGGGATTGCGATTGCTCATTCCGTATTCAATATTATATGCACTGTGCTTCTTCTGCCCATGTCGGGCCTCCTTGAAAAGCTTGCATACAAGCTCGTTCCGGACTCAAAAATGCCGGAGGCTTCAAGCGAGCTTGACGAGAGACTTCTCGCAACACCGGCGATAGCGATTGAATGCGCGCGCAACATTACGTTTGATATGGCGAAATGCGCAACTGAGGCGCTAAGAAAGAGCGTTGAATGTCTGTGGGCATATGATAACGGCAAAGCACGCATAATTCGTGATTCCGAAGAGCGGACGGACCATTTTGAAGATATTATCGGAACGTATCTCGTAAAGCTCAGCACATATCGCCTTAATGAAGCTGAGGGCGCGACAGCGACCATGCTGCTCAAAGCAATAGGCGACTTTGAAAGAATTTCAGACCACGCAGTAAACATCCTTGAATCTGCTGAGGAAATGCGCGATAAGGGTATGGTTTTCTCACCCGATGAGGGTGCTGAAATTGAAACGCTTTGCAACGCAACGCTTGAGATAGTTTCGCTATCATATGAAGCGTTTATTCAGAAGAACGAGTCCGTTGCAAACGTTGTCGAGCCGCTCGAACAGGTTATTGACAGGATGAAGGAGCTTCTCCGTACGAGGCATATTGACCGTCTGCGCGCGGGAGAGTGCAGGATAGAGTTCGGGTTTGTGTGGAGCGAGCTGATTACCAATATGGAGAGAGTTGCAGACCATTGTTCAAATATTGCAGGGTGCGTCATAGATATAAAGCAACAGAATATGAATCTTCACGAATCTCTTAAATTAATGAAAAGCGACAGCGACTTTTTCAGAGAAAAGTATGCAGAATACACAAAAAAGTATCTTTCTGCCATGTAAACACCGCCGTTTTCCTGCAAGCATGCGAATGTTTGCAGGATGTGGTATGCATATGGAATCCAAGAAAAAATCAATAGAAAAAAGTGGTTTTTTCTATTGATTTTTGCATTTGATGTGTTATAATAGATACAACTACAATGTTGTGTAGATTTTTTAAGGAGGATTTTAAAATGAAGAAACTTATCGCATTGCTTCTTGCGCTTGTCATGATGTTTGCGCTTTGCGCATGCACCTCAAACGGCGATGGAAAGACATCCACAGGCGTGGCTAGCGACGAGCCGCTCACAAAGGATGATGTCATCGAATTGATGATTACATCACATGCAAGCTGGCCGTACAATGAAGATTGGAAGGTATGGGAGTACATAAAAGAAAGCGTTGGCGCAACTGTTAATATTACCGCTGTTCCTTCGGTTGATATTTCAACAAAGCTTCCGCTCATCTTTGCAGACAAGACGGGTATTCCTGATGTCCTTCACCTTTACGGAAAGCAGACAAAGTACGTTCGTTCAGGCGCTATGATTCCTTATGAAGATGTTGTGCAGTATATGCCCAATGCAAAGGCTTTTTATGAATCACTTCCGGAGACTGATTACACAAATCTTGTCACCTACAACCGTCAGGCTGACGGCAAGATGTACTGGTTCGTTCACTATGGCCGTGAGAAGTCAAATGACGTTCAGGCATGGCTCTACCGCAAGGATATTTTCGAGAAGCACAACTTAAAGGTTCCGACAACCTTTGATGAGCTTTACGAAGTAAGTAAAGAGCTCAAGAAGCTCTATCCGGATTCCTATCCGTACTGCTTGAGAGAAGGTAGAAGCAGATTTACAACAATCGGTAACTCCTTC
>JAZRPO010000072.1:0-45430 GCA_045649265.1 Eubacteriales bacterium | reverse complement strand
TCCGACTTTGCCAAGGTGAAAGTCGCGAGTTCGAATCTCGTCTTCCGCTCCAAAACAACGGCTTATTTGAGCCGTTGTTTTTTTGTAAGCGAAAACCACGCGATAGTTTGAAGTGGTATTTCATTATGTGAAAAGCACCCGGCAGCATTTAAGCTGTCGGGTGCTTTGGCGTTTTTTACTTGGATTAAAGTTTACTTGCTCTCGTTGATAGCAGCCTGTGCAGCAGCAAGGCGAGCAATCGGAACGCGGAACGGTGAGCAGGAAACATAATCAAGCCCGATCTTGTGGCAGAACTCAACAGAAGCAGGGTCACCGCCGTGTTCGCCGCAGATACCAAGGTGGATGTCTTTGTTAACCGGCTTTGCAAGCTTGATTGCCATGTCCATAAGCTTGCCGACACCTGTCTGGTCGAGCTTTGCAAACGGGTCGTTCTCGAAAATCTTTGCATCATAGTATGCAGAGAGGAACTTGCCTGCATCGTCTCTTGAGAAGCCATAGGCCATCTGAGTAAGGTCGTTTGTACCGAAGCAGAAGAAGTCAGCTTCCTTTGCAATCTCGTCAGCAGTGAGAGCGGCACGCGGAATTTCAATCATTGTGCCGACTTCATATTCGAGCTTCAAGCCTGAATTTGCAATCTCTGCATCAGCAGTTTCAATAACGAAACTCTTGACATATTTGAGCTCTTTGGAGTCGCCAATGAGCGGAATCATAATTTCCGGCTTAACATTCCAATCAGGATGCTTCTTCTGAATGTTAATAGCAGCGCGGATAATAGCAGATGTCTGCATCTTTGCAATTTCAGGATATGTTACGGCGAGACGGCAGCCACGGTGACCCATCATCGGGTTGAACTCGTGGAGAGAAGCGATGATTTCCTTAATTGTTTCAACGCTCTTGCCCTGAGTTTTTGCGAGTGCAGCAATATCTGCTTCCTCTGTCGGAACGAACTCGTGGAGAGGGGGATCAAGGAAGCGGATGCAAACCGGAGTTCCTTCGAGAGCTTCGAAGAGAGCCTCGAAGTCAGCCTGCTGCATAGGAAGAATCTTTGCAAGAGCTGCTTCTCTTTCTTCAACTGTCTCGGAACAAATCATCTCACGGAAAGCTTCAATTCTGCCTGCCTCGAAGAACATATGCTCTGTGCGGCAGAGACCAATGCCTTCTGCACCGAGTTCGCGAGCCTTCTTAGCATCGCGCGGAGTATCAGCATTTGTGCGAACCTTGAGCCTTCTGTATTTGTCAGCCCAAGCCATTATGCGGCCAAACTCGCCTGCGATTGAAGCATCAACTGTCGGGATAATGCCGTCATAGATGTTACCTGTTGAGCCATCAATCGAGATGCAATCACCTTCATAGAATGTTTTGCCGGCAAGTTCAAATTTCTTGTTTTCTTCATCCATCTTGATGTCGCCACAGCCGGAAACACAGCAGGTTCCCATTCCGCGAGCAACAACGGCTGCGTGTGAGGTCATACCGCCGCGAACGGTGAGGATACCCTGGGAAGCCTTCATGCCGGTAATATCCTCAGGAGAGGTTTCAAGGCGGACAAGAACAACCTTTTCACCGCGAGCCTTCCAAGCTTCAGCATCATCAGCGGTAAATACGATTTTGCCGCAGGCAGCACCGGGAGAAGCGCCAAGCCCCTTGCCAATCGGAGTTGCAGCTTTGAGAGCCTTAGCATCAAACTGCGGATGGAGAAGAGTGTCAAGGTTTCTCGGGTCAATCATAAGAACAGCTTCTTGCTCTGTTTTCATGCCCTCGTCAACAAGGTCACATGCGATTTTAAGAGCAGCCTGAGCGGTTCTCTTTCCGTTACGTGTTTGAAGCATATAGAGCTTTTCGTTCTCAACTGTGAACTCCATATCCTGCATATCGTGATAGTGGTTTTCAAGCTTCTGACAAACAGCTTTGAACTCTGCGAATGCAGCAGGGAACTTCTGCTCCATTTCATCAATCTTCATAGGTGTGCGCACACCGGCAACAACGTCTTCACCCTGAGCGTTAACGAGGAACTCGCCCATGAGCTTCTTTTCACCTGTTGCGGGGTCGCGTGTGAAAGCAACACCTGTTCCGCACTTGTCACCCATGTTACCGAATGCCATCATCTGGACGTTAACGGCAGTACCCCATGAATAGGGGATATCGTTATCACGTCTGTAAACATTGGCACGGGGGTTGTCCCATGAACGGAAAACAGCCTTTACTGCGCCGAGGAGCTGTTCTGTCGGATCAGAGGGGAAGTCGTTTCCGATCTTGGACTTGTATTCAGCTCTGAACTGAATTGAAAGCTGTTTGAGGTCATCAGCAGTGAGGTCGAGGTCAGATGTAACTCCCTTTTCTTCCTTCATCTTGTCAATGAGCTGCTCAAAATACTTCTTTCCGACTTCCATAACAACGTCGGAATACATCTGGATAAATCTTCTGTAGCAGTCCCATGCCCATCTCGGGTTTCCGGATTTTGCAGCCATAACGTTGACAACGTCTTCGTTAAGCCCGAGGTTGAGAATGGTATCCATCATTCCGGGCATTGAAGCGCGAGCGCCGGAGCGAACTGAAACGAGGAGGGGATTTTCCTTATCTCCAAACTTCTTTCCACAAATCTCTTCGAGCTTCTTCATGTGTTCGAGAATTTGAGATTCAATTTCGGGAGCAATAGTCCTGCCGTCATCATAATAACGTGTGCAAGCCTCTGTTGTAACTGTGAATCCCTGTGGAACAGGCATTCCGAGGTTTGTCATTTCTGCAAGGTTTGCGCCCTTTCCTCCGAGAAGGTTACGCATAGAACCGTTGCCTTCGGAGAACAGGTAAACATACTTATTTGCCAAAATAATCATTCCTTTCTTTCTATATCTAGGTAAGTATAACACAAGTATAAAGAAAATGCCACAAAAATTTTCCAAAAAAAATAAATTACCCGAAAAAACGGGTAATTTATTTTAAGCCATAAAAATATGTGCTGCAAAAATTCTGAAAATGCCGAACAAATCAAGGCGTTTTATATCTTGATCGGCTATGATTGGAACTTCGCATAAAGCTTCGTCACCCGAAAGGATTTTAACAGTACCTACTTTTTGCCCGTTTTCAACAGGGGCTGTGATGCTTTCAGGGAACTCAATTTTGTGAGTGAGACCGGAAATCTGTCCTTTCTCAACCAAAACTGCAGGAGGTTCTGCAAATTTGACGGAAACACTTTCCGAAGTCCCAAGAACTACGGGAATGGGTAAAAGTTCAATGCTCTGTGCTGCGTCGTATATCCCGAAGTTTGCAAAGCCAAAATCAAGCAGCTTTGATGCATCTGCAAAGCGTTCTTTGCTTGACGGTGCTGCCATAATTGTTGCAATCAGCTCCATACCGTTGCGCTTGGCGCTTGCAGAAAGACAGAATTTCGCTGTGCTTGTTGAGCCTGTTTTCAGTCCGGTAATTCCCTGATAGGAGCGAACGAGTTTGTTTGTGTTTGCAAGCGTAAAAGCTCCACCGCGAAGCGAATCCATCCATGTTGTGGAATATTCCTTTATTTTTTCATGTCGCAAAAGCTCCCTTGACATAAGAGCAATGTCATATGCGCTGGTTACATGGCCGTCTGCATCAAGGCCGGTACAGTTTACAAAATTAGTGTCATTCATGCCGAGCTCTTTTGCGCGGGCATTCATGAGTTCAACAAAACCGCTTTCACTCCCTGCGACAGCTTCCGCAAGTGCTACTGCACTGTCATTCCCCGATGCTATTACCGTCGCCTTCAGCATATCATTGACACTCATTTTTTCACCCGGTGCAAGAAAAACCTGAGAGCCACCCATGCTTGCTGCATGCTCGCTTACTGAAACCATATCATCAAGCTTTATTTTTTCACTCTCAATAGCCTCCATAACGAGAAGAAGTGTCATCACTTTTGTTACGCTCGCAGGCGGAAGCTTGTTATGGGAGTTTTTTTCATAAAGAACTTTTCCGCTGCTTTGTTCCATAAGGACAGCAGAAGGAGAAACTGCTTCTGGCGCTGCAACCGTTGCAGAAGCGTTCGAGATAAGAAATACAGTAATTAGAATGAACGATAAAAATTTTTTCAAAAAGACACCTCCGTTTAAAAAGTCAGTTAGAATATATGCCGGTAGAAATAAATAAGAACAGGGGGCGTGTACAAAAAAAGTCTTTGTGCATAGAATGGAGAGAAAGGGTGAGGTGTTTTGAATTTAGTATATTTAACAAGCAGATCCGTAACCTACGCTCAGCGTATGGAAAAGGTTTTACGAAAAAACGGTATCTCGGCCGCGATTGAGCGCCCCGAAATAAAAATGACAGAACAAAGTTGCGCATATGCAGTGGTAATTTCACAGGGATATCTGCCAGAAGCTCTTGAAATTTTGAGGCGAAGAAACCTGATGCCTGTAAAGGTGATAGTTGAAGAAAACGGAGAATTGAGGGCTTTGAGAATATGATTTATCTTGATAATGCCGCTACAACTTTTAAAAAGCCAGATGCTGTATCCGAGGCAATTCAGCTTGCACTTAAAAACTGTTCAAGTGTTGGGCGTGGGGGATATGCCTCTGCAATGAATGCAGCAGAAATTGTATATACAGCGCGCGAAAGGGCGGCAGAGCTTTTCGGAGCTGAAAACGCGGAGCAGGTAGTGTTCACAAACAATGCAACGCATTCGCTAAATATCGCAATTAAGGGGATTGCACCTCGGGGAAATTGCGTTATTTCCGGATATGAACACAACTCGGTTGTTCGTCCTATAACGGCGATTCCGGAGCTTGAATACAGAGTCGCACGCGGAACACTTTTTGAGCCTGAAAGTATAATTAAAAATTTTGAACGTGCTATTGACAAAAACACATCTCTTGTTGTCTGCACGCAAATGTCAAATGTCTTCGGATATATTCTGCCAATAGAACGGATAGATGAGCTTTGTGCAAAAAAGGGGATTCCTCTAATTATCGATGCTTCGCAATCTGCGGGATGTATCGACATTAAGCTGAAAAAACTTAAAGCAACTGTTTGCATCTGTGCACCGGGACATAAAGGCCTTTACGGTCCGCAAGGCACAGGAGTTTTAATCTGCAAGAGCGGAGAAAAACTAAAACCGCTGATAGAGGGTGGTACAGGAAGCGTTTCAAACAGTTTTTCACAGCCGGATTTTATGCCGGACCGCTTAGAATGCGGAACTCATAATGTCCCGGGAATAGCCGGCCTATCAGAAGGGATCAAATATATTCTCGAAAAGGGAACACGAGAGATTTTTAGGCATGAGCGAAAACTTATATATTTACTCAATCGAGAGCTAAAAAAAACAGATGGAATCCGAGTGTTTGCAAGAAATGATTTATTTCTCCAAGGCGGCGTTGTTTCGTTTGTATCAAATTCGTTAAGTCCGGAGAAAATTGCCAAAATGCTGAGTGAAAAAGATATTGCTGTAAGAAGTGGCTTGCATTGCTCACCGCTTGCTCATGAAACCGTTGGAACTTCTTCGGGAACAGTACGAATAAGTGTAAGTTTCTTTACAGACGAGCGGGAGATTTTCGAGTTTGTTGATGTCTTAAAAGGGATTTTAAAATAATATTCTTAAAAAATAAAAATTTTCTGTAAAATCTAAAAAAATGATTCCCAAAAGAGCAAGTTTGTGGTATCATAATATTGTATAGGAATTTGTGATACAGGGGTGCAAGATATGGAAGTTCTAAACCAAATAATAAGATACCTGACTATGTTTGGATTTTGGGATGTCGTGGACATTCTGATAGTCGCATACATAGTCTACAAGGTTATAGTTTTTTCCAGAAGAACAAACGCCGGGCAGGTTTTTAAAGGGGTTATTCTCCTTTTGCTTGTTGCGCAGGTTTCGGGGCTTCTGGGGCTTAACCTGTTAAACTTCCTTCTTGTAAACACCTTGCAGCTTGGTTTTCTTGCTTTGGTTGTTCTTTTTCAGCCTGAGCTTCGAAAGGCTTTTGAACGTGTGGGCAGTAAGTGGTTTCAGTTCAACACCGATAAGGAGTCTGCACCCTCTGAAGTTGAGAGTGCAATAATCCAGACTGTTGAGGCATGTAAAAGCCTTTCTTGGTCGCGTACGGGAGCTCTGATTGTTTTTGAAAGAGAAATCCTCCTTTCGAGTGTCATAAAGACAGGCACAGTAATTGATTCAAAGGTAAGTGCGGAACTTCTCAAAAACATATTCTTCCCGAATGCACCGCTCCATGACGGTGCGCTTATAGTACAACATGGCAGAGTTACGGCAGCAGGATGTATGCTTCCTCTTTCGTCAAATACAAATCTCAGCAAGCAGTTGGGAATGCGCCACAGAGCCGGCGTCGGAATGAGTGAAAATTCAGATGCCGTTGTAGTTGTGGTTTCTGAGGAAACCGGTGCGATTTCCGTTGCAATAGGCGGAATGCTTAAAAGGCATCTGTCTCCTGAAACGCTTGAAAAACTTCTCAGGAATGAACTCATGCCGCAGAAGCAAGAAGAAAAACAGATTTCGCTTCTCAGCATTTTCACACATAAAAAGCAAGAAGCCGATGTTCAAAGTGAAAAGGAGGGTTAAGGAATATGGCATGGCTTAAAAAACACGACGTTATTACCAAAGCACTGTCGCTTTTAATTGCCGTGGTTCTTTGGTTATATGTTGTAAACCTTACGGACCTCTCGAAAAGCTTCAAAATTCGTGACATTTCGCCAACATTTAGCGGAATGGAAGAAATTATGACTTCAAAAAACCTTATGGTTGTCGGTAAATACTCTGTCGATATTGAGGTTGCAGGAAGCCGTCAGGATATTTTAGCATTGAACAAAACTGATGTTAAAGTTGAGGTTGATGTGTCAAAAATTACAAGTGCCGGCACCTATGAGCTTCCATATACTGTTTCTCTCCCGTCAAATGCATACACTCTTCGCAGCAAAACTCCTCAGAAGTTGACTGTGAAATTTGACGAAGAAGACGTTAACATTGTTCCTGTAAAACTCAATACTGACAGCATCGCGGCGGAAGGATATGTGGTCGATAAAACAAACGTAACGTTTGTGCCGAAGGAACTCAAACTTTCAGGGCTTCAGGAGGAGATTGAAAAAATCGCATATGCTCAGGTCGACTTACCGCAAAAAGATGTAAAGACATCTATTTCCGGAAAAGTAGAATACAATTTTTATGACATAGAGGGTAAAATCATAAAGAGAACATCCGTTACTTCTGATTATGCAAGTATAGATGTAACGGTTCCTGTGCTTATGGCGAAAACACTGCCGCTATCTCTTGATGTTCAGGGGAGCGATTCGTTTAAAAAATATGTTTACTATACCTTTGAGCCTAAGGAGATTCTCGTTGCCGGAGAAGAAGGTGTAATCAGTCAGATGTCAAGCATTCCGGCAGGCAGTGTTAAAATTTCCGATATCACATCAGGGATGAACAAAAAGTATGCATTAACGATGCCGGACGGAATACTTAATCTTAGCGGCGTGATGGAAGCCAATGCCAAAATTGAGTTTGACGGATTGAGTAAGAAAATTGTGAAAACAACTTTGATTGAGCTTATTAACACATATACGCTTCCGTCAGGATATAAAATCAGACCGGTTACAACAAGTCTTGATGTTTCGATTCTTGGGACAGAAGATGTTCTCAAAGATGTAAACAGTTCAAATGTTCGTGCTGTTGCTGACCTTCAATCAACCGTTTTGAGCCGAGGAACACATCCTGTAAATGTTTCGATTTATGTTGATGGTGTTTCTGAAACTGCTGTTGCAGGTACGGATCAGTATGTTATATATGTAGAGGTCAGCTAGACGATTGGAATTCAAGAGCTGGCGGAGCGTACAGATCCGTTGACAAACACTTGCCCCAATTGATATAATATCAGTTGAATTATTTTTTGTTTTTGAGGGATATGCTATGGTAAAAAGTATGACAGGATACGGGCGGGCGTCCGACATTTTACATATGAGAGGGATAACGGTTGAGGTAAAGAGTGTTAATCACAGATATCTTGACTGCACGGTTAAGTCGCCACGGGCATATCTCTTTCTTGAAGATTCAGTTAAAACTGCAGTTTCTTCTAAGGTGTCGCGAGGGAAAGTTGATGTTTTTATAACTATTGACGATTCTGAGGCTAAAAATGCTATCGTAAAAATTAATGAACCGCTTTTGAAGGGATACCTTTCCGCTTTTGAAGCTGTTGAAAAGAACTTCTCCTTGCGCGGGATAAGCTCTGTTTCTGAGATTATGAGAATTCCGGATATTCTTACCGTCGAAAAGGAAGAAGGAGATTCGGAAGAGATTTTAAACGATGTAAGCTCAGTTATAGCTATTGCGCTTGAAGAGCATACGCAGATGCGAATTCGAGAGGGAGCTCGTCTTTCGGAGGACATTCTTTCAAGGCTTGACCTTATTGAAAAGCTGGCAAAAACCGTTGAAGAGAGATCTCCCAAATGTGTTGAAGAGTATCGGGAAAAACTCCTCACGCGTATGCAGGAGGTTCTGGATTCCGTAACGGTTGACCCGCAAAGAATTCTTACTGAGGCGGCGATTTTTGCCGATAAAATTGCGATTGATGAAGAAACTGTAAGATTGCACAGCCATATTTCTCAGTTCCGTGATATGTTAAAGAATGGCGGAGCGATTGGAAGAAAGCTCGATTTTCTTGTGCAGGAACTAAATCGCGAAGTTAATACAATCGGTTCAAAGGCTAACGACCTTGAAATAACATCAACCGTCGTTGACATTAAAGCTGAGATTGAAAAAATCCGTGAGCAGGTTCAGAATATTGAATAAAGGAGTTGTTTCTGTTGAAATTAGTTAATATAGGTTTTGGAAACGTTGTTTCTGCAGAAAGAATTATCACTGTTGTAAGCCCGGAATCTGCACCGATAAAAAGAATGGTACAAGAGGCAAAGGAAAGAGGCATGCTCATTGATGCTTCTTATGGAAGAAGAACACGAGCTGTAATCATTATGGACAGCGACCATATTATTCTTTCTGCGATTTTGCCGGTTTCCATTTCAAATCGTGTAAACGGAAAAGAAAATGCAGAATTACAAGAAGAAAGTTCTGAAGAAAAATAAACCAGGAGGAAAAACATTATGATGCTATACCCGTCGATGAGTACACTTTTAAAAGAGGTAAACGGAAGATATCTTCTCGTTAATCTTACAGCTCGAAGAGCGAGAGAAATTGCAGAGTATGCTGATGAGGAAAGAATAGAGCTTTCAGAAAAGCCGGTCAGCCTTGCAGCTGATGAGATTGCAGAGGGAAGGCTTTCTGCAATTCAGATTTCAGAATAGTTCTCCGGAGGGATTTTTTTGGAGAGAAAGCTATCAGCACTCGTTGCAGTTGATGCCGCAACTTATGCGATTGACAAGCCGTATGAATATTTTATTCCCGAGGAGCTTGAATCAAAAGTGCTCCCCGGCGTCAGAGTGCGTGTTCAATTTGGAAGAGGCAGGCGAAGAGCAGAGGGGATTATACTTGAATGTCGAAAGGCGCCTTCTGTGGCTGACTTTAAGTTAAAGCCAATTCTCGACATAATTGACGAAACACCCATACTCGATGCAGGGCTTATTAAGCTGGCTTTGTGGCTTCGAGAACAGTGCTTTTGCACCTTCTATGATGTGGTGCGCGTTATGCTTCCGTCAGGCGTTTGGCATAAAGCGGAGCTGCAATATATCCCTGTTGATTCAGAATGTCTCCCCACAGCTTTGAAGCTTTGTGCTGATATCGAATCCGGCGATCAGATATGCAGCCATATCTTCAATTCAAAAAATCCGAGTTTAAAAAGCGAGCTTGAAAAGCTTTTTGGAAAGGTGCCCACGGGAAGGGTTGTTTCAAAACTTTTGGAAGCATCGCTTATAAAAGAAGCAGAACGCATAGTCAGAAACATCTCGGACAAGACCGAAAGGCTTGTCCGAATTGATGTATCAAAAGAAGAAATAGACGAATATATAAAACGAAAAAGACCAAAACCGGTATGCGTAGAAGCTATATCTATGCTTGAAGGTATGGGTGCGGTAACTGTGCGCGAGCTGTCGTATTTTACGGGAGTTACTCCGGCACAGCTTAATACACTTAAAAAGAACGGAATTGTTCATTTTGAGAATGTTGATGTTTATCGTCGCCCAAAGATTTTGAGTGCAGGTATTGATAAAAACATTAAGCTGAACACGCAACAGGAAGCGGTTTTCAAGTCGCTTTCCGCTGAGTTGAAAAAAGGCGCAAGCTGTTCGTTGTTGCACGGCGTAACGGGAAGTGGCAAAACTCTTATATATTTTAAGCTCATTGAAGAGGTTATTTCGGCAGGCAAAACAGCTATTCTTCTCGTTCCGGAAATTTCGCTCACTCCGCAGCTTCTGTCTAAGGTGTATGCCTGCTTCGGTGAAAGAACGGCCGTTATGCACAGTGCACTTTCACAGGGCGAGCGTTATGACGAGTGGAAACGAATAAAGAACGGCGAGGTTGATGTTGTTGTAGGTACCCGCTCTGCTATTTTTTCTCCGCTTCCGAATATCGGTATCATAATACTTGACGAAGAGCAGGAGGATACATACAAGTCTTCGCAAAATCCGCATTATCATGCCAGAGATGCCGCTAAATTCAGGTGCGTATCGCAAAATGCAATGCTTCTTTTGGGTTCGGCAACCCCATCGATAGAAAGTATGTATTATGCAAAAAGCGGAAAATATAACTTATATACGCTTTCTGAGAGGTTTAATGAAAAACCGCTCCCTCGTGTTTTAATTTCAGACATGAAAAAATCGCTTACCTCGGGAAGTAACAGATGCATCGGGAAAGAGCTGTATGAGGAACTTAAAAAGAACATAGAAAACGGCGAACAAAGCATTTTGTTTTTAAATCGGCGCGGAGCAAATAAATATGTCGTTTGTGACGATTGCGGCGAGGTTCCCGGATGCCCAAATTGCAGTGTTCCTCTCGTTTATCATTCGAAGAACTCGCGGCTCATGTGTCATCATTGTTCTTATTCCGAGCGGCTTGAAGATGCGTGCAAGCACTGTGGCGGAATGCTCCGTTTTGTAGGTTTCGGAACACAGCATGTAGAAACCGAGCTTGCTGAGCTTTTCCCGGGTGTTGAGGTCATACGTATGGATATGGACACCACATCCCCAAAAGCATCGCACGAAACTCTTCTTGGAAAGTTCCGTGATGAAAAGGTCCCAATTCTGCTTGGAACTCAGATGATAACGAAGGGGCTCGATTTTGAGAATGTAACTCTTGTCGGAGTGTTGTCGGCAGACCAATCAATTTTTAGCGAAAGCTATAAAGCTTCCGAGAGTGCTTTTTCACTTATAACGCAGGTTATCGGCAGGTCCGGCAGAGGAAAAAAAGAGGGAAGAGCTGTCATTCAGACATATTCGCCTCGCAATTTTATCATTCGGACATCAGCCGCACAGGATTATGGCGAATTTTATGAAAATGAGTCGGAGCTTAGAAAAATCCGGAATTTGCCGCCGTTTTCCGATATTTTCTCGCTCGCATTTCTTGCAGAAAAAGAGATAGACGCATTTAATGCTTGCGCGGAGGTTTCACGAAAGGCGCATACAGTGCTTTCTGACGAATATGCTGATATATCGGCAAAAATACTCGGGCCGACACCGGCTGCGATTGTTAAATTGAATGGAAAATTCAGATATAAGCTTGTTATATCAACGAAAAACAATAAACGCTCAAGAGATTTGGTTTCAAGACTTGTGAGAGATTTTTTAAACAATAAAAAATATAAGAACATAAGCATAATTCCAGATATAAATACAACTGATTTTTAGGAGAATAAAAATGGCTTTAAGAAACATTGTTCAGGAGGGCGATTCGGTCCTTCGTAAAAAGTGCAGAGAGGTAACAGAGTTTAATGAACGTTTGCATACCCTCCTTGACGATATGAAGGAAACCGTGATTCTTGCAAACGGAGCAGGGCTTGCGGCACCGCAGGTAGGAGTTTTAAAGCGTGTTGCTGTTGTCTGCGTTGATGATGAGTATTACGAGCTAATAAACCCTGAAATCGTTTCCGTAAAAGGTGAACAAATCGGGCCGGAGGGTTGTCTTAGCGTTCCGGGAATCTATGGCAGTGTCAGCCGTCCGATGAAGGTTAAGGTTCGCGCTTATGACAGGTTCGGGAAGAAGTTTTTTGTTAATGGTGAGGAGCTCTTGGCTCGGGCCCTATGCCATGAAATTGACCATTTAGACGGAATTCTTTTCAAAGATAAGGTTATTGAATACTACGAAGAGGAAAAAGAATGAAGATATTATATATGGGCACTCCTGATTTTGCTGTCTTGCCATTGCAAAAATTGATTAACGGTGGGCATAATATCTGTGGAGTCATAACAAGAGAAGACAAACCGAAAGGGCGAGGAATGAAAGTTCTCATGACACCTGTAAAGGAATTCGCCATTACAGAAAACATTCCGGTGTTTCAGCCGACTTCTCTTAAAAACGGTGAGCTTGAAGAGCTGTTAAAGGAGCTTTCTCCGGAGTTGATAGTAGTAGTTGCATATGGTAAGATTCTGCCGAAGTATGTGCTTGATTTTCCGAAATTCGGTTGCATCAATCTCCATGGCTCTCTTTTGCCGAAATATAGAGGCAGCGCTCCAATACAGCGTGCGGTCTTGAACGGTGATGAGGTTTCGGGAGTTACTACCATGCTTATGGACGAAGGCCTTGATACCGGAGCCATTCTCTTGTCACGAGAAGCTCCGATTCTGCAAGAGGACACTTCGGAAAGTATGTTTGATAAGCTTTCTTTTTTGGGTGCCGATCTTCTTTTAGAAACCGTAAACAAGGTTTCAAAAGGCGAAATTTCTCCCAAGCCGCAGGAGGACTCACTTGCGACCTATGCTCCGCCCATAAAAAAGGAAGATGCAAGAATTGATTGGGGAAAATCTACAACTGAAATTCTCAACTTGATACGCGGCAGCTTCTCGTGGCCAATTGCATTTACCCAGAGTGTTATCGGGAGAATAAAGGTTTTTTCGGCTGTGCGCTCATCTGCAAGCGGACACCCCGGCGAAGTTCTCGCTTTGCATAAAAACGGGCTTGAAGTTGCAACGGGAGACGGCAGCCTTATAATCTCCGGTTTTCAGGTTGAAAGCGGAAAACGGATGTCCCCCGTAGATTATTTCAGAGGTCATGACAGCATCGTAGGCTCTTATTTTGAATAAAGTAGGTGTTATTTTAAATGTTTGGTTATTTTTACGGCATTGATATTACTTATCTGGTTCTTGTTTTGCCGGCAATCATCTTTGCTTTGATAGCACAAAGTCGCGTTAACAGTACGTTCAATAAATATGCCGCAACACCGTCTATGAGAGGTTTGACGGGGGCACAGGTTGCAGAAAGAACACTTTCAAATTTCGGAATTACTGATGTTAGAATTGAACATGTCAACGGAAGCCTCAGTGACCACTTTGATCCAAAAGAAAAGGTGATAAGGCTTTCTGACTCTGTTTATTCTTCAACCTCCGTTGCTGCGGCAGGAGTTGCAGCTCACGAATGCGGACATGCGATGCAATATGCAGAGGGATACGGAGCGATTAAGCTCCGCAATGCAATTATTCCTGTCTGCCGTATAGGATCTTCCTTATCAATGCCTTTGATTCTTGCAGGGTTTATTTTTTCATGGCAGCCGATTGTTGATCTCGGTATCCTCTTTTTTGCACTTGCAGCGTTTTTCCAGCTTGTCACTTTGCCCGTTGAGTTTAATGCGTCACGACGTGCGCTTAACTCACTTGAATCATCAGGGACGTTGATGATGGACGAAATGCCTGCCGCGAGAAAAGTTCTTTCTGCTGCGGCAATGACATATGTTGCAGCACTTGCAGTTTCGCTTGTTCAGCTTTTAAGGCTCATTTTGTTATTTGGTGGAGGCAGAAGACGAGATTGAAAAACATCAATGCAAGAGATGTTGCTGTAGCGGCAATTACGGCCTTTCGAAAGAAAAATGCCTGGTCAGACGGATTTTTGAGGAATGAAATTAAGAAAAATGATTTATCCCCGCGTGATGCAGCTCTTGCGAGCGAGATTGCGTATGGCGTTCTTGAAAATCGCTTGCTGATAAATTATTATATTTCATTTTTTTCGTCTATTAAATTGAATAAAATTTCTCCGGGAATACTTGATATTCTGCAAATGGCCGCATATCAGATTATATTTCTTGACAAAATTCCCGATTCTGCGGCAGTTAATGATGCCGTGGCACGTGCAAAGAGAAACAATCCTAAGGCGGCAGGGTTTGTAAATGCGGTCTGCCGCAAGCTTTCTTCTTCAAAGGAAAGTTTGCCTGAAATTAAAGGAAACCGTGAAGAAATCCTTTCTATAAAGTATAGCCATCCGATAGAGCTTGTTAAAAAGCTTGTTTTGGAATTTGGGTATGAAGAGACAGAAAAGCTCATTATTGAGAACAACAAAAAGCCAAAGACCTTTGTCAGAGTGAACACATTAAAAACAACAGCCGCAACGCTTTTAAATAAAGATAGCGAAGCAACTGTAAGTTTTTTTGAAGGCACTATCGAAAATTCGTTGGGAATAAATTTTTTCGGTAGCGTTGAAAAGAGTGAAGCATTTATCAATGGTGAGTTTCATATTCAAGATGAAGCAAGCCAGATAGCTGCAAGCCTGCTTTCTCCGGCAAAGAACTCGCGTGTTCTCGATGCGTGTGCAGCTCCCGGTGGAAAATCGTTTCTTCTTGCAGAGCTTATGGAGAACACGGGCGAAATAATCTCGTGTGACATATACGAGCACAAGTTAGACCTCATTCGCCTTGGCGCAAAACGTCTTGGAATTAAAACGATTAAGCCAACGCATGCGGACGCCTCTGTCTATACTCCGGAATATGCCGATTCCTTTGATTTTGTTCTTGCTGATGTTCCGTGCTCGGGGCTTGGCATTATACGAAAGAAACCGGATATTCGCTATAAATCTGTTGAAGAAATTTCAAAGCTTCCGAAATTGCAACTTGAAATTCTTAAGAATGTTTCAAGATATCTGAAACCGGGCGGAACTCTTGTTTATTCAACTTGCACGATTTTGTCTGATGAAAATTCTCGGGTTGTTGAGAGCTTTTTAAAAGAAAACAGTGATTTTTTTGAAGAAAAAGTTGATATTAATATTCATTTCAAAGCTGAAAATTACGGACTTACGCTTCTTCCGCACATAAGCGGAACAGACGGTTTTTATATCTGCAAGCTCCGGAGGAAAAAATGATTGATATTCGGTCAATGAGCTATTATGAGCTCGAAAAGTACATATTATCGCTTTCACAGCCAAAGTTTCGCGTTTCTCAGATTTTTTCCTGGCTCCACAAAGGAATTGAAAGCTTTGACGAAATGCTGAACATTCCGAAATCTTTGCGAGAAACCCTAGCAAACGAATGTGTCTTGAACAATGCGGAATGTGTTCGTTTGCAGATTTCGAAAAATGACGGCACGCGAAAATATCTTTTAAAGTTTTCAGACGGGAATTGTGTTGAAGCAGTGTTTATGAAATATAACCATGGCAACACTGTCTGTATTTCAACACAGGTTGGTTGCAGAATGGGCTGTGTATTTTGTGCTTCAACGAAAAACGGCTTAATCAGAAATCTTTTGCCCTCTGAAATACTCGCAGAGATTTTCACTATAATTAACGATACGAAAGAGAAAATTTCAAACGTCGTTCTCATGGGTACAGGTGAGCCACTCGATAATTATGACAATGTTATTAAATTTTTACATCTCGTAAACGATGAGCGTGGGCTCAATATCGGAATGCGACATATTTCACTTTCCACGTGCGGGCTATGCGAGAAAATAGAGCGGCTTGCAGAAGAGAATCTTCCGATAACGCTTTCGGTTTCTCTTCATTCCCCGACGGATGAAGCGCGCAGCGCCGTAATGCCGGTTAATAAGGCTTATGGGGTAGAAAGGCTTATCAGGGTTTGCAAAGCGTATTTTGAAAAAACCTCACGCAGGATTTCGTTTGAATATACGATGATTGCTGGAAAAACTGATAAACCCTCACAAGCCAAGGAGCTCGCACAGCTTTTGTCCGGATTCCCATGCCATGTCAATTTAATTCCTCTCAACAAGATCAGGGAGGGAGAACTATCACCCAGCTCTCCTGAGGAAATAGAAAAATTCATGTCTTATCTTGAAAAAAGAGGACTTGCTGTGACTGTAAGAAGAAGTCTTGGAAGCGACATTGATGCGGCCTGCGGGCAGCTTCGTCAGAATTATATTTCACAATAAATTTCGGCTATATCGTCGGCTGTAAAAGGACGATGCTGTCGGATTTGACAGTGTATGGAGATAAATATGTTTGCTTGGGGAAAATCTGATATAGGAAGGGCAAGAAAGGACAATCAGGACTCTTTTGCTTATAGTGTATCAGAGACAAAAAAACTTGCTTTTGCTGTTGTTTGTGACGGAATGGGCGGCGCTGCGGCAGGAAATATTGCAAGCCAGCTTGCCCTTGAAAGTTTCACGGCTCGGATAAGAGAAGCGGAGTGCAAGAATTTTTCATATGAGCAGCTCACATCCTTGCTTGAAAAAGCTCTTGAAGATGCAAACTCTTCTGTGCGGGAGAAGTCAATGAGCAGCCCGAAATTTGCAGGAATGGGGACAACCCTTGTATCGGTGGTTGCCACTTCCACGAAGGTCGCAGTATTGAACGTTGGCGACAGCCGAGCATACAAGATTAATTCCGAGGGTATAACGAGAATCACAAATGACCACTCTCTTGTCGCTGATATGGTTCGTTTCGGAGAACTTACCGAGGAGCAGGCGCAAGAACATCCCGGCAAGAATCTCATCACTCGAGCCGTGGGAACCGACGTGACAGTTTCAGGAGATATCTTTTTTCCTGAAATCAAGAGAGGCGATTTCATACTTCTCTGTTCTGATGGATTGTCAAACCTTGTGAGTGAACAGGAAATACTCTATGAAGTTGTTTATGGCGGTGACAAGGAAGATTGTTGTTCAAGGCTCATTGGTATTGCAAACAGCCGGGGCGGATTTGATAACATAACCGTCATATTGCTTGCGTTTTAGGAGAGGGGATGCAGATTATGAATGATAAGTATATTGGTAAGCTTCTTGATAACAGATATGAGATTTTGGAAGTAATCGGAACCGGAGGCATGGCAGTTGTATATAAAGCACTTTGTCATCGCCTGAATCGTTATGTAGCAGTTAAAATTCTAAAAGATGAATATGCTAAGGATGAGGAGTTCAGAAACAGATTCCATGCCGAAAGCCATGCTGTGGCTATGCTTTCTCATCCTAATATTGTTGCAGTTTATGACGTTTCACGCTCAAATTCAATAGAGTATATTGTTATGGAGCTTATTGACGGAATGACGCTTAAACAATATATGGACAGGCGCGGTCGTCTTTCGCAGAAAGAAGCAATCCATTTCACTATTCAAATTCTCAGAGCGCTTTCTCATGCACATTCAAAAGGAATCATACATAGGGATATCAAGCCGCATAATATAATGATCCTTCGTGACAGCACCGTCAGGGTTGCTGACTTTGGTATTGCGCGTCTTGAAACCTCGCAGAAGACGGTAACCCGCGAAGCCTTTGGCTCAGTTCATTATATTGCTCCTGAACAGGCGAAGGGGAGCAAGATTGATTGCCGTGCAGATATTTATTCTACCGGTGTAGTTTTGTACGAGATGCTTACGGGACGCTTGCCATATGAGGGAGATACACCTGTATCAATCGCAATTCAGCACATTAATTCACTCCCGTTAAGTCCGAGAGAGATAAATGCCGAGATTCCTGAGGCGCTTGAAAAAATCACGATGAAAGCAATGGCATCTACGCTTTCAAAAAGATATGCTTCAACGGATGAAATGATAGAGGACCTTGAACAATTCAGGAAAAATCCTGAGGTGGACATTGCCTACGAGCCACCGGTTCCGAAGGATGAGGATTTCTCGGAGACGAAACCGATAAAACTCAAACCGGATGAAGATTTGGAAGAAATATCGTTTAAAAACGAAAAAAGAGTCAATGAAAAGCTGCCGATGATTGCGGCGCTTGTTGCAGGTGGAATTTTTCTGATAGGAGTAGTAACTCTGCTTGGAACACTTTTTGGATGGTGGAACAATTTCGCACCAAAATCAGTTGAAACTCCTGATGTCATAGGAATGACAATCCAAGAAGCTGCCGGTAAATACGAAGAATTTGAAATTATTGAGACGGATGAGGGTGCACGCGAATACAGTGATGAATTTGATGACGGTGAAATAATCAAGCAGCTTCCCGATGCGTTTGAAGCAAACTCTTCAGGAAAAATTTTCGTCACAATCAGTCGCGGAAAACGCGATGAAAAGGTTTATCTCTCCGAACTCTATAATATGAGCAAGGAGCAGGCAAAGATTGTTCTTGAACGCGAAGGCCTCGTATACAGAATAGAGGAAGAAAACTCCGATGATGTTGCAGAGGGGTATGTCATTAAAACAGATCCGCAAGAGGGTGCAGAGCTTGCAAATGGCGACGTTGTAACGGTTTATATAAGCCTTGGTAAAGAAAAAAATGAGGTTCAGATCCCTAAAATTATCGGACTTACCGAGGAAAAGGCAATAGAGACTCTTAAAGCGGCAAAGCTTGAAAAGGGCAGCGTTGGTTATGAGAACAGCAATTCCGTTACTAAGGGCGTTGTAATCCGTCAGGATGTTGCCGAGGGCGAAAAACGCAACGAGGGAACGAGCGTTGGTTTTACAGTCAGCCTTGGTGCAAACAGGCAGGATTCAACAAAACCAACCAATTCTGTTTCTCCCAGCACGCAGGAAACGTCGACTTCGACCGTAAGTGACAGCAAGATTAAAATCACGCGCGAGATTCGCCTTCCTGATTCACCTGACACGTTCAATGTAAAGATTGCAGTTAACGGCGAAACTCAATATGAAAAACAACATAAGGGTTCGGATGGCTCCGTAAAGGTTACCTTGACAGGCAAAGGCACATCAATCGTAAGTGTATATATAAACGACGTGCTTCGCCAGGAGATTCCGATAGAATTCAAGTAATATGGAAAAGTTTTGCAGAGGTAGAATTTTAAAGGGAATAGGTGGCTTTTACTACGTTGATACGCATGAAGGGCTCATTACATGCCGTGCACGCGGAAAGCTCAGGAAAATGGGCCAAACTCCGTATATAGGAGACTTTGTAAGCGTTTCTGTCCGTGAGGATAACAGTGGATATATTATGGAAATTGATGAGAGAAAGAATTTCATGATACGTCCGCCCATTGCAAATATAGATATGATTGCAATCATTGCTTCAAAGGCGCCTCCGTGCACTGACACATATTTCATAGACAGAATTACTGCAATGGCAACTCATAAAAGTATCGAGGTTTGCATTGTAATCAACAAATGCGACGAAGATATAGGCGATGAGCTGTTTGAAGTATACAAAAATACTCAAATCAAGGTTTTCAGGTTAAGCGCAATAAGCGGAGAAGGGGTTTCTGAATTCAGAAAGCACCTTTCAGGAAAACTGACAGCATTTACGGGAAATTCAGGTGTAGGGAAATCAACGCTTATTAACGCAATCCTGCCGTCCGTATCTCTCGAAACAGGGGAAATTAATAAAAAGATTGGGCGTGGAAGACATACGACGAGGCTCGTTGAGATTCTCAAAGCAGATGAAACAACATGGATTGCCGATACACCCGGATTTTCTGCATTCGATATAACGATGATGGCGGAGATTATTCCGAATGAAATTCAAAGAATGTTTCCGGAATTCTTAAAATTTGCTGATAAATGCAGATACACAGGCTGTTCTCACATAAAAGAAGAGGATTGTGCCGTCATATCTGCGGTTTCATCGGGCGAAATTCAAAAAAGCAGGTATGACAGTTATTTAAAACTCTATACAGAGATAGATGATCTTCCAAAGTACAAATAAGGTGATAACAAATGAAAAACAAAAAGCTCTTATTCTGGCAATATTGCATAGCATTGCTGATTGATCAGTTTCTCGCAGTTCTTGCAACGATTATTATAACTTCTTTTGCTGCATTTATTTTTCCGAACGGAAACGGTTTTATTTCCTTGGTTATCTCTTTTGTTATTTATGTTTTGATTATTTACAGTGATTCTTGGCACAAAGGTGTTGAGGATATAAACAGAATTAAGCTGGGGTTTATTAAAAAGAATACCTTTAAGGGGGTTTTAGCAGGCATTTTTGCCATTATTCCCACGATTGCTTTTGCATTTCCGGCTTTTTTCGCAGAAACTCAAAACATCGTTAAGTTTGATTTTCTCGGAATTGATGCATTCACTGCAATTAACAGATTATGGAATTTGCCGCTTGCCTTATTTTTTAGTTTTGCTGATAACAAGCCCATATTTAATTTTGTTATTCCGTTTATTATGCCGATTATTTCCGGGATAGGCTATTTGTTCGGGCTTAATCGGATTTCAATTAAACAGTACTTTATTTACAAGAGCGACGAGAAATAGAATACTTTTTTATATCACACCATAAGAATTATTGGGGTGATATAATTGAATGGAAAAAGTATATTTAACGCATGCTTGATTATTTGCTTTGTTACAGCATTGTCAACTCTATTTTTCTTTGAAAACTCAGAGATTTGTGAAACAGCCTCAAAAGTTAAAAATGTGCAAACAGTGATCGTTGATGCAGGGCATGGCGGCGAAGACGGCGGTGCTGTTGCTTTGTCCGGAATTCTCGAAAAACAAATTAACCTTTCAATTTCAGAAAAGCTTGAAGCAATCCTCAATCTCTGTGGTGTAAATACAGATATGACAAGAAGAAGCGACATATCACTATCTACTGAAAGCGAAAAAACGATTCGAAAACGAAAAATTGCTGATACTAAGCGCCGGGTAGAAAAAGTTGTGAATACACCCGGTGCAGTTTTGATAAGTGTACATCAGAATTCTTTTCCGCAGGATAATTGCAGCGGTGCTCAGGTTTTTTTCTCGCGCAACAATTCTTACAGCAAAGGCCTTGCGGAAAGAATTCAGGCAACTCTGAAAAACGGAATTGACAACGGAAACAGGAGAGTTGCAAAAGAAAACGACAAGACAATATACTTGCTTGAAAATGTTACCTGTCCGGCTGTTTTGGTCGAGTGCGGATTTTTATCTAATACAAAAGAAGCTCTGCTTTTGAAGGAGGATACATACCAAACAAAGCTCGCAGCGTGTATTGCTGCCGGTTTTCTCTCCTATCAAGAGGAAAGGTGATGTAAGAAATTATGAAGACAAAAACAGTATATGTTTGCACAGATTGCGGAAATGAAACTCCAAAATGGAACGGCAAATGCCCGGCCTGCGGAGCTTGGAACACCTTGGAAGAAATTACTGTCCAATCAAAAAAAAGCACCCCGGCTTCAAAGCTCAGCTCCGAAAGAGACGGTGCGTTTTCGACTATTACTGAAATTACAGTATCAGATGAATTTCGATTTGATACAGGAATGGAGGAGTTAAACCGCGTTCTTGGCGGAGGAGCTGTATGCGGTTCGCTTGTGCTTGTTGGCGGAGAGCCGGGAATAGGCAAGTCGACAATTCTCCTTCAAATATGCGAAAAACTATGTTGTAAGTCGAAAGTACTTTACATATCCGGTGAGGAATCTCGAAGTCAGATTAAAATCAGGGCAGAACGCTTGGGAGTAAATCCTGATTCTCTTTATGTTTATGCAGGGACGGATATGGACGATATTCTCGCGGTTGCAGAGAGAATTAAGCCTGAGATAATGATTATTGATTCAATTCAAACCGTATATAAAAGTGAGCTCTCGTCAACTCCCGGCAGTGTTGCTCAGGTTAGAGAATGCACCATGTCATGCATGGAGCTTGCAAAAGGAAAAAATATAACAATCTTTGTAGTTGGTCATGTCAATAAAGACGGTTATATTGCAGGCCCTAAGGTGCTTGAACATATGGTTGACTGTGTTCTTTATTTTGAGGGCGATAAAAATATGTCTTATCGAATTCTGCGCGCTGCAAAGAATCGATACGGCTCGACAAATGAAATAGGCGTTTTTGAAATGAGAGATAAGGGGTTGATTGAAGTAAAAAATCCATCAGCCGCGCTTCTTGACGGCAGACCCGTTGATGTTCCCGGAACGTGTGTTGCCTGTGTTATGGAGGGTACGCGTCCGATATTGGCGGAAATTCAGGCACTTGTTACCGCAACTGTATATGGAACAGCGCGGAGAATGAGCTCCGGAATAGATTACAACAGAACAACTCTTTTGCTTGCAGTGCTTGAAAAACGGGCAGGTTTTAAGATAGGCAACTATGATGCTTATGTCAATGTCATAGGTGGATTAAGAATAGATGAAACCTCATCTGATTTGCCGACACTCCTGGCGGTGGCATCCGCTTCGAAGGACAAGCCCTTACCGTGTGACCTTGTTGCTTTTGGAGAAATCGGCCTTACAGGTGAAATCCGGGCAGTTTCCGCGGCTCAGCAGAGATTGAACGAGGTTAAGAGGCTTGGCTTTAAAAAGTGTGTTATGCCAAAGCAAAACTCAAAGGATATAATTGTTCCTGAGGGGCTTGATGTAATGTTTGCAAAAAATATCAGGGAAGCAATAGCGGCCCTTCTTTAAAATATGTCTGTTTTATGGTATTGCGTTGACAATATTGCATAAATAGTATATTATTATAAATATGTAATGGATTTTTATGCACAAGAGATTACGGAGGAAAAGTAATGAGCAGAAAAGCTGCACGCGAGGTTGGCGTTCATATTGTTTACGACTACGGCTTCAATAACGAAATTGGTGACGAGGCGCTTAATTATTTTTTGAGTTCAGATTTTGCAGAGAGCATTTTTTCAGATACAGAAATATATTCTCAGGTTGGTAACGACCAACATTCTTACATTGTTGAGGTTGTTAAAGGCGTAGCTGAGAAGCGCGAAGAAATCGACGAGCTCATTAAAAAATATTCAGTTGGTTGGAATTTGAACAGAATTTCAAGAATCGCAATGGCAATCATGCGCGTTGCGGTTTATGAAATTAAATACATTGATGATATCACTGAAAAAATAGCAATCAATGAAGCTGTTGAAATTGCGAAAAAATATGATTCCGCAGAGACGGTTTCGTTCATTAACGGAATTCTGGGGAGCATAGTAAGAAAAGGTTAGATTAGTATTATGGCTCATATTTGTACTATAAGCGAGCTCAATGAATATTTAAAAATGCTTTTTGACAAAGACCCTTCTCTGAGTGGTGTGTATGTCAAAGGTGAAATATCGAACTATAAATTTCATTCATCAGGGCATCACTATATGACGCTCAAGGATGAAAATTCCGTTATTCGCGCAGTTATGTTCAAATACGAGGCAACTAAATTGAAGTTCCGTCCGGAAAGCGGAATGAAGATTATTGCCAAAGGCAGAGTCAGCATATTCCCAAGAGACGGTCAATATCAGCTGTATATCAGTGATATGATTCCCGACGGTGTTGGCGCGCTGTATGTTGCGTTTGAACAGTTGAAGAAGCGTTTGTCTGAGGAGGGGCTCTTCTCTGAAACCAACAAAAAGCCATTGCCCGCATTCCCGAGAAAAATTGCGGTTGCAACCTCTCCCACAGGAGCAGCTATCCGTGATATACTGAGAATTTTAAAAGCTCGTTTTCCCATGTCAGAGGTTGTTATCTGTCCCGTGCTTGTCCAAGGGCCCGATGCACCTGCTGATATCGCATCAACCATAGCGTATATAAACAAGCATAAACTTGCTGATTTGATTATAACAGGCCGTGGCGGCGGCTCTATTGAAGACCTTTGGGGCTTCAACGATGAGATCGTTGCAAGAGCAATTTTTGAATCCGAAATCCCTGTTATTTCTGCGGTAGGGCATGAGCCTGATGTTACCATATCTGACTTTGTAGCAGATGTTCGCGCAGCTACTCCGTCAAATGCTGCGGAAATCGCGGTTCCGGATTCTTCGGCACTTTTCAGAAATATAAAAAATGCAGAATCTCGTATTTTCTCTTCGCTTTCCTCAAAAATCAGTTTCCATAAAGAGATTTTGAAAAAGATTTCAGAAAAGAGGGTTATGCAGAGTCCCGAAAACTATTTTCAGGAAAGACGAATTTCTCTTGATTTTCTTTCTGAGAAGCTCGTAAGCGCAACAAATCTTTCGCTTATGAGATCAAAAGAAAAGTTTGGCAGGCTTGTAGCTGCTCTTGATGCAATGAGTCCGTTAACGGTTCTCTCTCGTGGGTATTCCATTGCAACCTCGCAGAGCGGGAGCGTGATAAAGCGAATTTCTGACGTCAAAGTCGGTGAAAAACTGAGTTTGCGCGTTCAGGACGGCGACATTAAATGCACGGTTGATTGAAAGGAAGATACAGTATGTCTGAAAAAATGACTTTTGAAAAGTCTATAACCCGCCTTGAAGAGGTTGTAAGCCTTCTTGAAAAGGGAGATGTTCCCCTTGATAATGCTCTCTCTCTTTTTGAGGAGGGGACGGCACTTATTAAAACTTGCTCAAAAATGCTTGATGAGGCAGAACAAAAGGTTACGCTTCTCGTAAAGGGAGAAACTCCAAGTGAAGTAGAGTGGTCGCCGGAGGAAGCAGAATAATGAACGAGGCTCGATATTTGCAATATCAAAATGAAATAAACGCAGCTCTTGATGAGTCAGTTTCCTCTAAAAATTGCCTTTTTAAAAATATTTTTGAAGCCATGCGGTATAGCTTGAATGCAGGCGGTAAACGAATCCGCCCGATTCTTACACTTGAGTTTTCTCGCATTTTTGGTGTTTCTCAGGACAAGGCAATGCCGTTTGCAATAGCCCTTGAAATGATTCACACTTATTCACTCATTCATGATGATTTGCCATGTATGGATGATGATGATCTGAGAAGAGGGCTTCCGACAAACCACAAAAAGTTTGGAGAGGCAATAGCTGTTCTTTCAGGAGATGCGCTTTTAAACCGTGCTTTTGAACATATTTTGGAGAAAAGCCGCTTTTCTCCGGAGATTACGTTGAACGCGTTGAAATGCCTTGCAAATGCCTCAGGTGCTGAGGGAATGATAGGCGGACAGGTAATTGATATGGAGGGCGAAAACCGAGCTCTTGATATCAATGAAATAAAGCAGCTCCAGGATATGAAAACAGGAGCATTAATTAAAGCAGGCGCCATTATAGGGTGCATTCTCGGAGGAGCTTCTTTTGAGCAGCTTGACGCTGCGAGAGAATATGCAGAAAACCTTGGTCTTGCTTTTCAGATTCGCGATGATATTCTCAACGTTGAAGGCGACATAAAGCTTATGGGAAAAGATTGCGGAAATGACGAAAAAAGCGGTAAATCTACATTCGTTAAGCTGCTAGGCATTGACACTTGCAAGGAAAAGGTTCGAGAGCTTACGATTGCTGCGGAGCTTGCTGCAAAAAAGCTACCTGACAGTGAATTTCTTATTTTCCTTGCATACAAGCTTCTTGACAGAAAAAATTAAATAATGTAACATAATAAATCATGGGTGCAGTATCCTAGTCAGATCTGCCGACTCCCAAGACGGGCCTAAAAATCCGTAGAAGGGCATATCGATGAAGTCTCTGGTGCTTGCTTCTCTCGCCCAGATTGGGGTGAGTGCTGGGGGTTAAGGCTTTAGGGCGGATTACAATGGCATGTATCTCCGAACCCTATTGCCGTGGAGACCTGAGTATGTGCAAAAGCCTATACATTCCTTTGAATTGATGGACTTTGTACGTGCCGGGATTAAACCTGCAATGCGGTGTTTGGCATAAGCCTTATGCTGTGTGCAGAGTAGCCTGCCTTGAGTGGCTTGTGGTGAATAAAGGAACCAAAACATTTTGTTTAGGCCAAAACAACTTGTTTATTGCTTTTTGAAACCCCTGCTGCAAAAGAGGCTAAGAGTCGGCGTGACTGTTATGGAAATCATCTAGGCTGTAACGCAGGAAAAGATTTGCAGTGCGGACTAAGTGGCGATCCGGTGCCGATGTAGGCGACGCATCGGTGCGGTGTTTAAAGGGAAACCGCCTTTATTGGCAACAAGAGGCACGCCGTATGGAAAACATACCGGACCTAAGCCGCAAGATTACCTTTTCCTGCTACCCATATTTTTTAGGAGGATAACAAATTGAAAGGAAACGAGACAACATCATCTGAGGTTCCTCGAAGTAGAACAAATAAAAAAGGAAAAATTTCACCGCTGAGATGGTCGATGACAATTCTTTTTGGAAGCTTTTTTCTCTCGGTCATGTTTAATGCCATGTCAGAGACTGCGCTTTTAAATGTTGGGATTTTCTCAGCTTTTTTGATACTTGCTGCATTTGTGCTGATTGGTATAATATTTGATATTTTTGGTGTTGCGACAACGACAGCTTCCGAAAAACCGTTTAACGCTATGGCATCAAAGCAGATCAAGGGAGCAAAAGTGGCGCTCTGGCTTGTTAAAAACGCAGAAAAGGTCTCCAGTATTTGCAACGACGTTGTCGGAGATATTTGCGGCATTATGAGCGGATCTACTGCTGCTGTAATAATTGCATCGCTTCCATTTTCGGGGGTAACGGGCTTTATGATATCGCTTGTGATAACCGGATTTGTTGCAGGCGTAACTGTCGGCGGCAAGGCTCTCGGAAAGGGCTTTGCCATTAAAAAAAGCAATGATATTGTATTTTTTCTTGCTCGTATCATGAATATATTTAAGCGAAATAAATAATTTCTGTACGGAGAAGTGAGTAATGGGTTATCTTGATAAGATAGAAAATGCAAATGATATAAAAAAACTTTCTGTTTCGCAGTTGTATGATCTTGCGGAAGAAATTCGCGAGTTTCTCATACAAAACCTTTCGAAAACAGGAGGTCATCTTGCATCCAATCTCGGTATAGTAGAGCTCACGCTTGCAATTCATAAAGTTTTTGACACTTCTGTTGACCGGCTTGTTTTTGATGTCGGTCATCAGTCGTATGTGCATAAAATTCTTACCGGAAGAAAAAACAAATTTGATACTTTGCGAAAATTTGGTGGTATTTCCGGTTTTTCGAGGCCGAGCGAGAGTGTGCACGATGCGTGTGTATCAGGGCATGCGTCAAACTCTGTGTCTGTTTCTCTTGGTATGGCAAGAGCGCGATCTCTGTTAAATAAAGACTTTTCGGTAATTTCCGTTATCGGTGATGGTGCGCTTACGGGCGGCATGGCATATGAAGCGTTAAACGATGCAGGGCAGAGCAAAGAGCCTCTTATCGTTATTGTCAATGACAATGAAATGTCTATTGCAAAGAATGTCGGTGCTGTGGCAAATTACCTTGCAAAGCTTCGATTAAAGAAAAAGTATCTGCATTTTAAAGATGTTTACAGAAAAATTATAAAAAAATCAAAGCTCGGGATATCCATTGATAACGGTATTCACAATTTAAAGAATGCACTTAAAAACGCTTTTATTCCATCTCATTTTTTTGAGGAAATGGGTTTTACATATCTTGGCCCGGCAGATGGGCATGATATCAAATATATGATTTATCTTCTTGAGCTTGCAAGGGATCTGAAAAGGCCGGTAGTTATTCATCTCACAACCACAAAAGGCAAAGGATATGTACCTTCTGAGACAAGTCCGCAGAATTTTCACGGGGTCGGAAAGTTTGATGTCGCTACGGGAGAGGAAACTTCGGAAAGGAAATTGACTTTTTCCGATGTTTTCGGTGATGAGCTTTTAAGCCTGGCAAGAGAAGATGAGCACATATGTGCAATTACGGCGGCAATGATGTCAGGAGTTGGGCTTACCCATTTTGCCAAGGAGTTTCCTGAGCGCTTCTTTGATGTTGCAATCGCGGAAGAACATGCAGTTGCGCTGGCCGCAGGATTATCATCACAGGGGATGCTTCCTGTTTGTGCGATTTACTCCACCTTTTTGCAAAGAGCATATGATATACTTTTGCATGATGTTGCTATTTCGGGGCAGCACGTTGTTTTTGCTGTTGACAGGGCAGGCCTTGTCGGGGAAGACGGAGAAACCCATCACGGCGTTTTTGACATTGCATATCTTTCTTCTGTTCCTGGGCTTCATATCCTTGCACCTGCAAGCTTTGATGAATTGCGGTCAATGCTTCGCTATGCGATAAAACAAAATGGCCCGGTTGCGATTCGTTATCCGCGAGGTAAAGAAGGAGAATATACCGGAAATTCATTTTTAAACTCTCAAAAAAGTGTTCTCCTGAGAGAGGGAAAGGACGTTTGCATTCTTACGTACGGTACTCTCGTTAACAATGTTCTTGATGCTTCGGAGCTTCTTGAGGTCTCTTCGGTTTCTTGCTCTGTTTTGA
Organism: Eubacteriales bacterium; assembly: GCA_045649265.1. Lineage (GTDB taxonomy): Bacteria > Bacillota > Clostridia > Oscillospirales > JAAYXM01 > SIG480. Next base: position 17,179 of record JAZRPO010000072.1, on the reverse strand, counting down.
AATTAAACTCAATTAAACCTCTTGATACAGAAGCTCTTTTGGAAAAAACGCGTGCTTTTAAAACCTTCGCGATAGTTGAAGATGTTATAGAAAACGGGGCCGTGTATCAAAAAATATCTGCGCTTTTTGCAGAAAACAATATTAAATGTAAAGTTATTCCCATTAACAGTGGAGATTCCTTTACAACACATGGAAAAACAGAAAAACTTTATGCTTCTCTCGGCCTTGATGCAGAGGGCATTTGCAAAACGATTTTGGGAGGCCTATAAGCTTTGAGTATAAAAAAGAGACTTGATGTTCTTCTTGTTGAACAAGGCTTTGTTGCGAGCCGTGAAAAAGCAAAAGCGGTAATTATGAGCGGCAAGGTTTTTGTTGATGAGCAGAAAGCAGATAAAGCAGGGGAAACGTTTTTTGAAAACGTAAAAATCGAAGTGCGTGGTAACACGAATTCGTATGTAAGCCGAGGGGGGCTAAAGTTAGAGAAAGCTCTTGATTTTTTTTCGGCGGATGTAAAAAATAAGGTTGCGATTGACGTAGGGGCATCCACCGGCGGATTTACGGATTGTCTCCTCAAAAGAGGCGTTTCAAAAGTATATTCGGTAGATGTTGGTTATGGGCAGCTTGCTTGGGAAATACGCTGTGACCCTCGTGTTGTGTGTATGGAAAGAACGAACATCCGTTATGTTACCCATGAACAAGTTCCTGATATAATTGAGCTTGCGGTCATTGATGTTTCATTTATTTCTCTCAGATTAGTTCTTCCGGCTGTTCGTGCTCTTATGGGGAGTGCGGGTGACATATACTGTCTTATTAAACCTCAGTTTGAAGCAGGGCGTGAAAAAATCGGAAAAAAGGGTGTAGTTCGTGACCCTGAGGTTCATATTGAGGTAATTGAGCAGTTTGTTAAAAATGCCGTTGATGCGGGGTTCTGTGTATGCGGAGTTACATTTTCCCCGATAACAGGCCCTGAGGGAAATATAGAATTTTTGGGGCATCTTTCGCTTTCTTGCGAAGAAGAAAGTCTTGTTGATGCAAAGAAAATTGTTGAAGATGCTCATGCTACGCTGAAAGGATAGGGGTTTTATGAAAAAAGTAGTTCTTAATCCAAATCCATCCCGAGATATTAATCTTGATTGCACAAGGCGAGTTGCGCAGTTTTTCAAAGAAAATAGTATCACGACATACATTTCCAAAAATATTCCGGGCGCCGAAACCACAGGAGCTCAGCCTTCAGACTTTGAAGAAGCTACTCGTGATGCAGATATGATTATTTCCTTCGGCGGGGATGGAACTCTTCTTGATACTGCAGACCAGGTCGCAGAAATCGGTATTCCTGTTCTTGGCATTAATATCGGAAGAATTGGATATATGGCAGAGCTTGAAGCAAATGAAATTGATATGCTTAAAAGGGTTATTGACGGAGATTTCAATGTGGAAGAGCGTATGCGCTTGTCCGTTTCGGTTTACCGTGACGAAAAACAAATTTACCGAAAAACAGCATTAAATGATGCTGTCATATTAAAGTCAGGGCTTATGTGGACTGTCAATATGGATATTTATGCGGATGATATGTTTATTTCGAGCTATAACGGAGACGGAGTTATAGTTGCAACTCCGACAGGTTCAACGGCGTATTCGCTCTCGGCGGGTGGCCCGATTATTGATCCGGTTTCCGATAATATCACGATAACTCCCGTTTGTGCACATGCGCTTGCTGCAAAGCCGATTGTTCTTTCTCATAAAAGAACAATTAAGATACTTCCTCAAACGCCTCAAAATGCGGCGATTGTAATGAGCGTTGATGGTGATGATAGATTTGAGCTTATGCAGAGCGACTCAGTAATTATAAAAATGTCAGAACAAAAGACGAAGCTCATCCATGTTAAGAACACAAATTTTTATGATGTTTTATATACAAAGCTTTCGGATAGGAGGTTTGACTGAATGAAATCAAAAAGACAGTCTATTTTGCTGAAACTTATCGAAAAATACGACATTTCAACACAGTCAGAGCTTACGGAATATCTTAATAAAGAGGGGCTGAACGCAACTCAGGCGACTGTTTCAAGAGATATCAAGGAGTTGCGTCTTATCAAAACTGTCGGAGCAAACGGAAAAAGCAGATATGCAGTTTCGCACGCTTCTAATGAAGCCGGTTTTTCTGAACGCCTGCTCACAATATTTCGCGAAAGCGTTCTTTCTTATGATAATGCTCAGAATATAGTGGTTATAAAGACGATGCCGGGGCTTGCTTCTGCGGCATGCTCTGCAATTGATTCGATGCAATCATCTGATATTGTCGGGACACTTGCAGGGGACGATACTGCGTTTCTTGTTATGCACACAACAAAAAGCGCAAGTGAATTCTGTGAGCAGCTGGGGAAAATGCTCTCGTAAAGATAAGCCGGAGGTGATATAGATGCTTAAACTTCTCCATATCGAAAATATTGCGGTTATTGAAAGTTGTGATATTGAATTTAAAAACGGATTTAATGTGCTTACCGGAGAGACAGGCGCCGGAAAATCAATTATTATTGATTCAATCGGTGCAGTGTTAGGGTATAGAACAACGCGCGATATTGTCAGAAACGGTGCAAGCAAAGCGTCTGTCACTGCGATTTTTGATGACTGCCCGGAGGCAGGAAAGAAATGGCTATCTGATAACGGTTTAGATACTTCGGAAGAAGAAATTATGATTTCCAGGGAAATATCCGTGGATGGAAAAAACTCAGCGCGAATTAACGGAAAACCCGTGACAGCTGCGCTTATGAGGGAATTTGGCATTATGCTTATAAATGTTTTGGGACAGCATGACAGCCAACAGCTTCTTGATGTTAATTCACACGCATTTTTTATTGACAGATTTGCAGCAGGGGAAAGATATTCTGAATTAGAAAGCTCGTATAAGAAGGTCTTTTCACTCCTGCAAGAAAAAAAGCAAGAGCTTAAAAGACTTGATATAGATGAAGCAGCAAAGGCGCGTCAGGTTGAGATGCTGAAATTTCAGATAGCAGAGCTTGAAGCGGCAGAGCTTGAAGCAGATGAAGATACCTGTCTCTTGGAACAACAAAAGCTGATACGCGAGAGTGCAAAGCTGACAGAGCGAATATCAAAGGTTTATGAAGCATTTTCGGGTGAAAACTCCGATGTCGGGATTTGCTCAGCTCTTTCTGATTCTTCAAGGCTGCTGGCATCAGTTTCGGGAGACTCTGAAATAGTTTCAAAGCTCTCGGATGAAGTATCTCAGCTTTACTATCAATCCGATGATGTTATGGAGCAGCTTCGGGAATTTCTCGAAAAGCTTGATTTTTCAGATGAGGACGCAGACAGAGTTGAGGCAAGATTGGATGTAATACATAAGCTGAAACGGAAGTATGGCAGCTCAGTTTCTGAAATGCTGAATTTTCTTGAAAATGCGAGAAAAGAGCTGTCTGAAATTGAGTTTTCCGAGGAGCGAATTTCCGTTTTACAGTCTGAGATAGAAAAATACCAAAAAGAAGCATATCAATTAGCAGAAGGTTTGTTTGATTTGAGAGAAACTGCTGCCAGAAATATTGAAAAGAGAATTGTTTCTGAGCTTTCCGAGCTTGATATGAAAAATGCACGTTTTATTGTTAATATTCAAAAAGGAGAAAGCCTGACTGAGCGAGGGCTTGATACGGTAGAGTTTCTCCTTGCTGCAAACCTTGGTGAAGCGGAGAAACCGCTTGATAAAATTGCTTCAGGCGGAGAGCTTTCACGAATTATGCTTGCCATGAAGAATGCACTTGATGACAGCGACTATGTAACAACTTTGATTTTTGATGAAATTGACACAGGCGTAAGCGGCAGAGCAGCACAAAAAATTGCAGAAAAGCTCTATCTTTTGTCCGTTAAAAAGCAGGTTATCTGCGTAACGCATCTGGCTCAGCTTTCAGCAATGTCAGATATTCACTTTAAGATTGAAAAGCACGAGAAAGGAGGGCGAACATATACTGTTGTTCTGCCTCTGGATGATGAAGGCCGTGCATCCGAAATTGCGAGAATAACGGGCGGCACGACCATCAGCGAAACGACATTAAACAATGCTCGCGAGCTTCTTTCTCTCGCGGATGGAAGAAAGAAAGTTATAAGAAATCAAATGTAAAAAAGAATCAACTCAAAACTATATTTGAGTTGATTCTTTGATTTTATAAATTTCATCAGACAGGTTTGAAAAGTCTTCGATTGAAAGTTCTTCACCTCTTACGGTTGCTTTTAAATTCAGCTTTTCAAAAATCTCATAGAGTTGGTCTTTGGTTATAAAGGTTTGAAAAGCAGAAAACAGGCTGTTTGCAAGTTGCTTTCGCCTTTGTGCGAATGCTGCTTTTACTACCCTGAAGAAAAGCTCCTCCGATTCAGGGGAAACTGCTGGTTTTTCACGGATATTGAGCCTTATCACAGCGGATTCAACTTTTGGTGACGGAATAAAACAGTCCGAAGAAACTTTGAACAGAAGTTCGGGATCTGCAAAATATTGAACAAACACGGAAAAAGCGCCGTATTCCGATGTAGCGTGATTTGCACAAATTCTTTCCGCGACCTCCTTCTGAATCATGGTTGTTATTGAAGAAAACAGCCTTGATTCGAGCAAAAAAGAAATAATCGGAGTAGTTATATAATAGGGGAGATTTGCACAAACCTTAGGCTTCATACCCGAAAATTCTTCCTCAACAAGCTTTTTAATGTCACATTTCAGGATATCAGCATTGATTATTTTGACATTTTTATATTCAGAGAGAGTTTCGGAAAGCACCGGAAGAAGTGATTTATCAATCTCAACTGCAACAACACGCGATGCAGAACGGGCAAGCTCGGAAGTAAGACTGCCGATACCGGGGCCAATTTCAAGAACAACATCATCACTGCCGATTTCCGAGCACGAGACTATTGATTCGCAAACATGGGCCTCTGTAAGAAAATTCTGTCCAAGCGATTTTGAAAACCTGAATCCGTGCCGATTGAGAAGCTCTTTTATTTCTTTAATGGAAAATAAGTTCATTATTAAAACCTCGTTTTAGAAACTTTAACATAATTATACACGCTTTCTTAAACATTCGCAAGAAAAGAAATGCAGCTTCAAAGTAAAGAATACCTCGCAGCTGCAAAAGCTTATTTAAGGACATATACAATTGCTTTTCGGCGTCCGAAACTGATACACTCTTTGTATGTGTCAAAAAAGAGGTCGATTACATTTCCCCGTACTCCGGTATCTCCGGCAACGGCGGTGCCATATGACCAGCTTTTTCCGTCAGGAGAGCAAATATACAGCCTTGAGCCAAGTGGTATAACCTTTGGGTCAACTGCAACAAGACCGACTCTTGCAACCTGACCGGTGGCCGTTATCTTATCGGAGGTTCGCTCTGTCGTGTATGCGGTTGCGGTCATGTTGAGAACCTTCTTATATTCAAGCTTACTTCCGGAGAAGGTAGTAACTGATCCTGATTTATCAACTTCGTGAGTGCCATACTCAACAATTTCTGCTGAGGGTTTCTTTGTTACGGTTTCAGACAAGAGTTTTCTTTCAATCTCTTTTCCGTTTTCAAGCTTTACGCTATAAACAAGTTTTTTTGACCCCTTAACACCTTTGGTAATAACCTTAGATGTCCCTTTGTTCAGATTACTTTGTGGACGTTTCTCGGTTGGAAAGGGGATGTCCTGATATTCTTCAACGGTTTTGGTCAAGAAACGTGTAATTTTAAATGCGAGACCGTCTGTTGCGGGCGAAGATAAAGGAACAGATAGCGTATCTTCATTTCCTAGTGTAATCCCGTTTTGCGCGAGAACATCTGAAATTGTGGTATCCTTAAGTGCATAAAGCGTTTTGGTTTCTCCGTCAACGTTGACCGTCAGCACATTCTTTTTTAATAAAAATATTTCCGCAAATCCGTTTTCTGCTTTTTCCGGCATTTCCAAATATTTATCTTCCGGAACAGTTATTTCCTCCTCAATTAAAAAATCAGAGGTATTTCTCTGCTTGCTGTTATAAACTGCTTTATCTTCACCGTCATAAATGATAAATGTGTTGGTTTCGAAAAAAGAAGCCGCAACGCAAAAAAGAAAAATAGTTGCAACAAGTAGAATTACTGTAAGTTTTTTGAGGGTGAAGAAAGAAAGCAAAGACAAAATCTTTGACACATTATTCCTCATAGCTTACTCCTTTTTGTTTATATAATAAAATATATAAAATTTTAATCTGAAAATTACTTCTTTTTCTAAACTAATTAGATATTGTAACTTATTGTAACTTATTTGTCAAGCAAAAAAACTTAAAAAGCAAGAAAACGATGACATAAAAGTCATTGTTTTCTTGCTTTTTTGATAATATAATTGCAAAGAGAATCTTTTTTGTTCTCACATTCGCCATTTAAAACAGCGTTAAGTGCAGCTTCTAAAAAAAACTTAATGTGCTTACCTTCGGGGATTCCACAGGAAATCAAATCATCTCCGTTTATTGCCAATTCGCGAAGTGTAATAACAGGGAGCTTGCTCACAAATAATTTAAATTTTTCGCTCTCATCTTTCAGAAGAAAATCAGCAAGCATATACACATTATCTTTTCCAAACTTTGAAAGAAGGCTTAAAACCTCTGCCTCTTTGCATCTCAAAGTAAGGAGCTTGTTGCTCAGAAGAAGTGCAGTTTTCGTTATTGTTTTATTATCAAATTTCAACTTTTTAAGTAGAGTGACCGAGTTTTCAGAGTCCAAGAAGGAAAGAAGATATGCTAAGCTCAGATAGAGACTTTTTTTGCAAATTTCATATTCGGTTGGGAATAAAGAAATTTCTGTTTCAAAAATAAAATCAAAAACAGGCTTAAAATCAGAGACAACCTTACACACATCCCGGCCACAGAGAAGGCGACGGAGCTCTGACACAACACGCTCTTTTGCAACAAAACTTAAAAGCTTGTAGTTTTCAAAAATTGCCTTTTTTGTTTCTGCTTCAACTTCAAATCCAAGGCACGAGGAAAACCTCAGTGCACGCAAAATTCTCAGCGCATCCTCTCTAAACCTCTTTTCAGGGGAGCCTACACAGCGAATCAGTCGGCGTTTCAAATCATTGGCGCCGTCAAAAAGATCAATCAGGCTACCGTCCGGAGAATATGCCATTGCGTTTATCGTGAAGTCACGCCGCTTTAAATCATCGGCAAGATTTGTTGTAAAGCTTACAGAGTCCGGGTGACGATGGTCGCTGTATCTGCCTTCAAACCTGAATGTTGTTATTTCACAAACTATGTCATTTAAAACAGCTGTGACCGTACCGTGTTTAATTCCTGTTTCAATAACTTTAAAATCGCACAGAGAAGAAATCATATCCTCCGGCTCGGCAGATGTGCAAACATCCCAATCGTTTACGGGCAAGGATAACAGAGCGTCTCTGACACTTCCGCCGACGACATAGGCATCAAAACCCGAGCTTTCGAGGGTGGATATGATTGTTTTGATTTCTTCAGGTATTTCCATTTTAAAGCAACTCATTTAATCACCTTAAAAAAACAGATTGAGGCTCAAATCGGCCACAATCTGTTTCTTTGATTTATAATCATTTGCGACGCTTTCTCAAAGCTGATATTATAGCTCCGAGAAGAGCTCCGATGAGGCAGAAAGCCGCAATTTGCATTGGTTGGGCTGACGGCGAGAATCTGCCATACAGTATGGCTCCGATAAGGTACAGCATCAGCAAAAAAACTGCACACTGCACAAGCGCAATTATTAGAGGTTTCCCAAACTTTCTCGAAGAAATAAGACTTGAGAAAAACGAACCAAACATGACAAAAAAAGAAGAGAGCAAGGGAATCAGGTTTGGATGAATTTTTCCGGCTGATACTACAATCGAACAAATAAAGGAAAGCAGAAGAGTCAATGCTATTCCAAGTATAGAATGAAATAATAATGTAAGAATGTCGCTAAAAAGACTGTTTTTAATATCTTCGTTCTTTTTCATATTTTACCTCCGAAATAATTTACATTTGATATTTATTCGGAGGATAAGTGAAAAATAACAAAAATGGTTTTATTTTATTCTTCGTCGTTTGCGTTTTCCGGGTTCTCAGCTTTTTCTGATTTTTTATTGACCGAGCTTACAGCCCATTTCGCAATCTTGATTTTATTTTTTTCGGTGGTTGTTTCGATGGTGATAACATCATCTTTAACCTTTGTGATTTTGCCTATTATTCCGCCGATAGTTGTAATTTCATCTCCGTTTTTGAGGCTATCTCTCATGTTTGCGGCTTCTTTTTTTCTCTTGTTCTCCGGACGGATAAGGAAGAAATAAAAAACGAGCACCATAACAATAATCATGGGAATCGGGCTACCAAGAAGGCCTGCGTACCAAGGGAGCGGCTCGCCATTAGCGGCATCTGCAACAACAGAGGCTTCACCCTCAGCAAAAGCAAAAGAAGCAAGTGAAGCAAGAACTAAAACTGCAACTAAGAGTGAAATGATTGATTTTTTCTTCATTGTTAAACACCTCATATAATTTATTGTGTATTAAATACATAAATATAGTTTACTAGACTTTTAATTAAATTGCAATATGAATTTTGCAAATTTATGGGGCGCGATATATCTCAACATCGGTATAATAGAAATGGATTATATCGTCTGCGTTGTAACCCGAAAGAGCCATTGCTTTTGCACCGTTCTGACTCATGCCCAGATTGTGGCCCCAGCCGGTTCCGGAAACGAGGAAAACAGACTCCTTTGGTTTTTGTTCGGTGCTATACTCCTGCGCCTTGAATGTTGTTTTTCCGGCGTCTGTTAATATCGAGAACGTTGTTCCTGAAAGTTGCTTTTTTCCCTCGGAGCCGGTAACGAAAACAGAGTCATAGACAGGGTCAAGCGTTGATGCGCCGTTGTTAACGTATAATAACTGCGAAGATGCTCCCGCGAGTTTTCTTCTTACGGTATATCGCTGGCTGTGCGTATATTTTTTATATGTTGAGCTATAAAGAATAGTCCTTGCGCGTTCCTTGGAAAAATTAAATTCTTTTCCGGTGGAATCAACAAGAGTAAGCGTTTTGACGTTACCCATTTCTGTAAATTCTTTAACATACATATTTACTATTTTTGAGCAGGCATAACCCTTTGCATTTAAAATGTATGTCAGCTCATCAGCAGTGTATTCATATGACCATCTGCCGTTGGTTGCTGTATTGAGGTCTTCAAAATTATCATAAACACCTCTCAGATATGGCAGAACAGCAGTCCAGACATTTTCAGAGTTTTCCGAAGCACCACCGTTTGAGGAAGAAAAGACAGCATTTATTGGCTTTCCGTCATATAAGATATATGCGCCGAATGTTTCGTTAACTGCCCTGTCGCTGTGTTCTGTAGCTGAGTTTGCACCTCTGTAAACCTGACAATCTGTAGTAGCGCAAATATCAAAGTTTAAACCGTGCTTTCCGTAATTATAAAGCGCATACGTCCTTGCGCACATCGCCTGTGCTTTGAGTGCCTCCATAGGCCAGGACGGTGACATTTCGTAGGGAATAACACCTTTTACATATTCTTGCATGGGAACAAAGTTTATGACCGATATGTTTCCGCCGTCTCTCAGATATTGAAAAGCTCCGTAGTATTTGTAGCCTTTAAACCATGTAAGCGGCAAAATTCCCATATCGCTTGATGGGTATACGGCGAGATATGCAGAGGTGTCATATTCAAATAATATATCTCCGTTTGCTGTGTTGACAACCGTAACGCACTTTGGTTTGTTGCCAACCACAGTTCCGTTTCCTAAATGGATATATCTCATAACGTCTGCTTGCGCTGCAGCGATATTTGAGTAAGAACCGATTCTGATTTTATAAAGCTCGTTTTCAATTGCTGCAAAAGCAGGAATACCCTGAATGTTGAGCGAAAGAACTTGGTTTCGAAGCTCATCAGGGGAGGAATATGTATCGGAAAGCTGAATGTGGTATGCGCCAATAAGACGGCTTCCTGATGGTGCACCGCTTGCATAGAACTTACCGTCATAATGGTAAATATTTGTATCTTTAAGCATGCTTATTCTGTTTGTGGATGAATTAGAATATTGCGGAATAAACGAATGTGAAGAATCGAAATAGCCAAAGCTGTATCCTTCACCTTCGATATTCTGCAAGTTCGCAGATATCATTGCATCGCTTCCGTAGTAAAGGCCAACTCTCACTGTCGGGTTTGACTCAGGAGCGGCAAGAGCAAAAACAGAAAGCAAAAAAAGTATAGATATGCAAATTAAAAACTTTTTCACTTTGAAAATCCTTTCGTAAAGCTTTTATAGAATTATATCTCTTTTTTTGATGATTTTCAACAGGTTGAAGGAAATTACAAACGTTTGTCAAATTTTCCCGAATAGGTTGCCCTGAATTCCTCATAGGAATCATTTTCAATAGCGAATCTGATTCTTTCCATAAGCTTATTGTAGAAGTGAAGATTGTGAATTACCGCAAAGCGCATTGCAAGCATTTCTTTTGCTCTGAAAAGGTGCCTGAGATATGCTCTTGAATAGTTTTTGCAGACGTAGCAATCACACTCAGGATCGATTGGGAGGGGGTCCTCCTTATACTTCTCATTGTTCAGATTTATACAACCGTTTTCCGTATACAGATGACCGTGCCTTGCGTTTCTTGCAGGAAGAACACAATCAAAAAAGTCAATCCCGCGGGCGACACCCTCTATGATGTTTGTAGGCGTGCCGACTCCCATTAGATAACGGGGTTTATTGTGCGGCATGTATGGCTCAACAGAATCGATAATTCGGTACATTTCCTCGTGTGATTCTCCGACTGCCAGGCCGCCTATTGCATAACCGGGAAGATCTAGTTTTGCGATTTCAATCATATGATTTATTCGCAGATCATCATATGTTCCTCCCTGATTAATGCCGAAAAGCATCTGGCCGGGGTTTACGCAATCTGCCTGAGCATTGAGCCTTTCAAGCTCTTCTTTGCATCTTGTAAGCCAACGTGTAGTTCTTTCGCAGGATGCTTTTATATACTCATATGGGGCAGGATTTTCAACACATTCGTCAAAAGCCATTGCAATATCAGAGCCAAGCGCGGATTGAATCTGTATTGAGGTTTCAGGAGACATGAATATCCTACGCCCATCAATGTGGGAAGCAAAGGTTACTCCTTCTTCTTCGATTTTTCTCAGAGTTGACAGCGAAAAAACCTGAAATCCGCCGCTGTCTGTGAGAATCGGCCCGTCCCAATTCATAAACCTGTGAAGGCCGCCCATGTTTTTAATTGTGTTTTCGCCGGGACGCAGATGAAGATGATATGTGTTTGAAAGTGCAACCTGACACGCATTTTGTTTAAGGTCGTCTGCTGCAAGCGCGCCCTTTATAGCTCCAACTGTTGCAACATTCATAAATACCGGTGTCTGAATAGTTCCGTGTGGTGTTTTAAACTCGCCACGTCTTGCTGTTTTTTCTGTTTTTAATAGTTTGAACATATATTACCTCGCTGTTATGGTTAAATCTGAAACTTATTTTATAAACATCGCATCGCCGAAGCTGAAAAAGCGGTATTTTTCTTCTATCGCGGTGTTATATGCATTTAAAATATTTTCACGCCCGGCAAGAGCGGAAACCAACATAATGAGAGTGCTTTCGGGCAGATGAAAATTTGTTATGAGTGCATCAACGGCCTTGAACTTATATCCCGGATAAATAAAAATATTTGTGTTACCTGATGGTTTTGCAATTTCACCGTTCTCGGAAAAAGCAGATTCAAGAGTTCGGCACGACGTTGTTCCGACCGCAATTATTCGATTACGTGATTTTTTTACTTCGCTTATAATTTTTATTGATTCCTCGGGGATTTCATAATATTCCGAATGCATAATGTGGTCTTTTATTAACTCAGCCTTTACAGGGCGAAACGTTCCGAGCCCGACGTGAAGCGTGACAAAGGCGATTCTGATACCCTTTTTTTTTGCATTTGTGATGAGCTCGTCCGTAAAATGAAGCCCGGCAGTAGGCGCTGCGGCTGAGCCTGAATTTTTGGAATATACGGTCTGATAACGCTCGGGGTTTTCGATTCGCTCGTGTATGTACGGCGGAAGTGGAGTCTCACCAAGCTTTTCGAGAATTTCCAGAAAAATGCCGTCATAGAAAAAATTCAGAACTCGTTTTCCATCCTCTAATTCATCACAAACAGTTGCTTTTAAAATTCCGTTTCCAAAAAATATATCTTCGCCAATGCGTGTTTTTCTTCCGGGGCGGGTGAGGGCCTCCCACTTGTTATTGCCCAAATCTTTAAGGAGAAGCACCTCGACTGCACCGCCGGTAATTCTTTCGCCGAACAGCCTTGCCGGAATAACGCGTGTATCGTTGAGAACAAGGCAATCTCCCGGATTGAGATAGTCTAAAATATCTGAAAAGTGTTTGTGGCAAATCTCACCGTTTTCTTTGTCTAAAACAAGAAGCCGTGAAGCATCGCGTTTTTCAATCGGAGTCTGTGCTATGAGTTCTTCGGGGAGCAAAAAGTTAAAATCTGATTTTTTCATTTAAAATTCCTTTGCTTTCTGTTTTTTCTTATTCAAAACATTGACAGTATATGGCGTTTTGTGTTATTATTTATCAATAAATACTACTATAAATTATATTACAGTGGGGCTTTTTTTTCAACAATTAATTTCTGTTGATGTAAACAGAAAAATGGTTCTGCATAATATATATTGATTAGTAACATGCGGAGGTTTTTATGAAGACTTATAATGTAGGAATTATTGGCTGCACGGGCATGGTTGGTCAGCGTTTTGCGCTCCTGCTTGCAAATCATCCTTGGTTTAAGGTAAAGGCTCTTGCTGCCAGCTCTCGTTCCGCAGGCAAAACATATGAAGAGGCTCTCGGCAGCAGATGGGCGATGACTTCTCCTGTGCCGGAAAGCCTGAAAAAACTTGTTGTTTATGATGCAGGCGAGGATGTAGAAAAAATTGCGGCGGAGGTTGACTTTGTTTTCTGCGCAGTTGATATGCCGAAAGACGAGATTCGCGCTCTTGAAGAAAAATACGCAAAGGCAGAGTGTCCGGTTGTTTCCAACAATAGTGCTCACAGGTGGACTTCTGATGTTCCGATGGTTATTCCGGAGATCAACCCAGAACACATTGAGGTTATTAAATCACAGCGCATCCGTCTTGGTACGAAACGCGGATTTATTGCAGTTAAGTCCAACTGCTCTATTCAGGGCTATGTTCCTGCGCTTCATGCGCTTCGCGAGTTTGGATTAAAGAAAGCTCTTGCTTGCACGTACCAGGCTATTTCGGGAGCAGGGAAGACGTTTGAGCGTTGGCCGGAGATGGTAGATAATGTTATTCCCTATATCGGCGGGGAGGAAGAAAAATCAGAGCGTGAACCCCTCAAAATCTGGGGAGAGCTCAAAGATGGCGTTATTGAAACAGCTGCTTCTCCGTCAATCACTGCACAGTGCATCAGAGTTCCGGTTACGGATGGGCACATGGCGGCAGTTTTTGCTTCATTTGAAAAAAAGGTTGATATTGAAAAAGCTATAAAGCTTATTACCGAATATAAAGGTCGCCCTCAGGAATTAGAGCTTCCGAGCGCACCGAAGCAGTACATGTATTATTTTGAGGAAAACGACAGACCGCAGACAAAGTCAGAGCGTAATCTTGAAAACGGTATGGCGGTTTCTGTTGGTCGTCTTCGCAATGACACACAGTATGATATTAAGTTTATTTGCCTTGCACATAATACTCTTCGCGGTGCAGCAGGTGGCGCTGTGCTCCTTGCAGAGCTTCTTTGTGCAGAAGGCTATATGGATTAAGGCATTCTTAGAGAGGAAGATTTATTATGAAAACTCCTGTTTTTACCGGTGCAAATGTTGCCATTGTAACGCCGCTTAATGAAGATGGTGTTAATTTTCAAAAACTTGGCGAGCTCATTGATTTTCAGATTGATAACGGTATTGATTCGATAACGGTGTGCGGAACTACCGGAGAATCTGCAACTCTTTCGCATGAGGAGCATTGCAAGGTTATTGAATATAGTGTTAAGAGAGTTGCAGGGAGAGTTCCTCTTATTGCCGGAACGGGCAGTAACGACACATCCTTTGCTCTTGAACTTTCGAAATTTGCAGAAGATGTCGGTGTTGACGGGCTTTTGATGGTTACACCGTATTACAACAAAACTACTCAGCTCGGGCTTATAAAACACTACACATACGTTGCGGACAGAGTAAATACGCCGATAATTATCTATAACGTTCCGTCGAGAACCGGTGTTTCCTGTAAGGCTGATACGTATGCTGAGCTTTCAAAGCATCCGAATATAAACGGAATAAAAGAAGCGAGCGGAGACTTCTCTCTTGTAGCAGAGACGCTCAGTAAGTGCGGAGATAATATATTTATTTGGTCAGGAAACGACGACCAGGTCGTTCCCCTCATGTCACTTGGAGCGGTTGGCGTAATTTCTGTTCTTGCAAACGTTGTTCCGGGAGAAGTTGCGAACCTGTGCAAAGCTTGCTTTGACGGAGATTTCAAAAAAGCTGCAAAGCTTCAGATTGACTATTATGATTTGATAGATGCTCTTTTCTGTGAAGTTAACCCCATTCCGGTAAAAACGGCTCTCAAGCTCATGGGAATTGATAACGGTTATCTTCGTCTTCCTCTTTGTGAGATGGCTCCTTCAAATGCTGATCGCCTCAGAGCATCGCTCAACAAGGTAGGGATTAAAACGGTATATTAATTAGGATGTGACATACAAATGACGAGAATTTTGCTTTCCGGTTGTAATGGACGAATGGGTAGGGCAATTTCTGAAATGTGCAAAAAAAATCAGGAGACGACCATTGTTGCCGGAGTTGATATCTGTACAGAGCAAGTTTTTGATTATCCGGTATATGACAGCTTTTCTGAGATTTCAGAAGAATGTGATGTTGTTATAGATTTTTCAAACCCCAAAACCTTGCGCGCTTTGCTTGAATTTTGTACTACCAAAAAAATTCCGATTGTGCTGTGCACAACGGGTTTTTCGGATGACGACCTTGCTCTTGTGGATAAGGCTTCATCTGAAATCCCGGTGTTTCGCTCAGGGAATATGTCTCTTGGAATCAACGTCCTTATGATGCTTGCAAAACGAACCGCGCAGGTTCTCAAAGAAAATTTTGATATTGAAATAATTGAACGTCATCACAATCAGAAGCTTGATGCTCCGAGCGGAACAGCTATAATGCTTGCTGAGGCTGTTGAGTCTGCACTTGATTATGATGTAAAACGAGTTTATGACAGGCATCTTGTCAGCGCAAAGAGAAGTAAAAATGAGATAGGGATGCACTCTGTCCGTGGAGGAACGATTGTTGGCGAACACGAGGTGATTTTTGCCGGTGAGAACGAAACCATAGAGCTTTCTCATTCTGCTCAATCCCGTGAAGTTTTTGCAGCCGGAGCAATACGGGCTGCTGTATATCTCTCTGCATCCCAAAGGGCAGGGAAGTATAATATGGATGATCTCATTCGTGACTCGATAAGTATCTGACGTATTGTGTATTTTGCTAAATTTACTTTTTAGGGTTGATTTTTTTTAAAAATACGTTCTCATCAAAATATTGAGTATTGATTAACACGCACCTACAATAGGTGCGTGTTTTATTGCGCAAAGTTACTTGGTTTACATAACTTTGTTTACATAACTTTTTATGCAAAACAACAAAATCGCGCTTCAAATCATTGTTTTGCTTGCATTTCGAATGTTTTTGTAGTATATTTTATTTGTATTGTTTTATGTAAATCAAGTCACGTTGGAGGGTTTTACAAATGGCATCTGACTTTTGTGTTTCTTTTGTTGGCGGCGGGAATATGGCGTGTGCGATTATTGATGCAATTATAGCATCTGAAATTTTATCTCCTGACAAAATTTCAGTTTTTGACCCTGCTCCGGAGCAGCAAGCTGTACTAAGAGCAAAAGGTGTTAATGTTATGCAATCAATTAATGAGGTCGCGGCTTTTGAAAACATTATGTTTCTTGCTGTGAAGCCGCAGATCATTGATTCGGTGCTTTCCTCGCTAAAAGGTAACTTAAAGTGTAAAGCCGTTGTTTCTATTGCTGCGGGGATTTCCGTTGAGCATATAAAATCTATAATCGGAAGCTCAATTCCAATTATCCGTGCGTTGCCAAATACGCCGATGCTTACTCTTAACGGTATGACGGTTGTGGCGGATGCCTCCGGTGCTTCTGACGATATTTTTTCCTTTGTTCTTTCTGTTTTTTCTGCAGCAGGAGAGGTTTCGGTTCTCCCAGAGGAAAAAATCAATGAGGCAATTCCTCTTTCAAGCTCAAGTCCTGCGTTTTTCTTCAGGATGCTTAAAGCAATGGCGGAAGCAGGTGAATCCTTCGGAATACCGTATAAAGAAGCTTTTAAGCTTTCGGCAGTCGCGATGAAAGGCTCTGCGGAATATGCTCTCAAAAGCGAGCGAAGCCTCGATGAGCTGATTCGTCAGGTTTCTTCTCCGGGAGGAACAACGGTTGCGGCTCTTTCGGCATTTGATGATTATAAATTCGAGGAGTTTATTAGTGAAGCCTCGAACCGTTGTGTGAACCGCGCTTATGAATTAGGTAAATCATAGACAAACTGTCATATTAAAATAATTTCTTTCATATTTTTTATTAAAAAGAAAGGAATTGTTTAACATGAAGATGAAGTCAGGAAAAAGCAAGATGCTGTCAATTAATGCGATTCCGCTCAACATGGCAATTATGGTTGTTGCGCTTATTCTTGGTATTGCTGCCGGATGTATTTTCACCGACCTGGCGGATAGCAATGCTTTAATGAGTTTTATCGGGGGAGATATAAGGCTGATTTCTCAAGGCGAAGTCGAGAAATACTCGCTCCTTCGGACATTTTTCAATTTTGCCAAGTATCCTGCTCTTTCGTTGCTTCTTGGTTTTACGGCATTTGGCGTTGTCTTGATTCCGGGTGTTGTTTTTTTGAAGGGCTTTTTCCTTTCATTCTCCGTTTCATCTCTCGTGAGTACATTTGGAAGGAAAGGCATTTTTACGGCACTGTCAATGTTTGGGCTGCAATCCCTTTTTTCAATTCCCGTTCTTTTGATTATATCTACTCTTGTTTTTGAATTTTCAAAGCCGTTTCTTTATGTTTTGAGCTCAAAAACGGCCCAAATTCAGGGTAAAAGAATAAAGCTGTCTTCTTTGCTTGTTG
>JAZRPO010000071.1:0-37644 GCA_045649265.1 Eubacteriales bacterium | reverse complement strand
TTCTCCGCAAGCTCGACTATTTTCAGCTTGCAATACGCCGAAAGCCGCTTTGCATATTCAGCACAAGCCTCAGAATAGAACTTTTCTTTTAGTTTTCCTACACAAATTATATCTATACCAAGCACTTTTATTCTCCTACGCAAACAATCTCGCCGCGTTTGCCTCGCGGAGCAACATAAAGCATAACATCAACACCCGGAATGATTCCGCATTGCGTTAGTGCCGTATGGACAGTCGTATATGCTTCTGTCGGGCTGTTGTTTTCTGCGCTTATATGCCCGAGAATAATGTTTTTTGTTCCCTCGTATGCGGCGCGCACCGCAACTGATGCGCATTCATCGTTTGAAAGGTGGCCGCGCTCCCCAACTATACGCTCTTTTAAAAATGCGGGGTATCTGCTGTAACGCATACGCATTTTATCGTAATTCGATTCGAGAAGAAGAATGTCAGCCCCAACCAAGTGTGACAGGAGGGCTTCGTCAACATGCCCTATGTCAGTTGCCACAACCGCCTTTTTGTTGCCCGAAAATATGGTATACCCCATGCTTTCATAAGTATCGTGAGGAGTGTGAAATGGCTGTACAACAAGAGTCCCAAAAGTGACCTTTTCACCCTCCGAAAGGGTTTTGATTTTCCCTTCAAGCTCGCCTATCCGCTCACCTATACCCCTCGCCGTTCCGACAGATGCGTATACCGTAGCAGACGTGCGGTCAAGCAACTTTAAAAGCCCTGTTATATGGTCGCTGTGCTCATGTGTAATAAAAATTGCATCTATTTCAGAAATCGCAACGCAAAGGCTTGAAAGCTCGCGGATTATCCTTGTGGCCGAGATGCCTGCATCTATCAATATATTCACTTTTCCGTCAGATATGTACGTGCTGTTTCCGTTTGAGCCACTTGCAATCGGGCAAACCTTTATCATTTTTATTCCCTCTTAAAACAGAACTAAGAAAGGAACGGACAAGCTCTTTGACCGTTCCTTATGTTTTACTGTGCTTTTTGTATCGGCGTTCCGTCAGGCATTTCCACTCGTTTAATACGGGCACCGACAGCCGTGAGCTTTTCTACTATGTGTTCATAGCCTCGCTCGATATGGGAGATATCCTCAACCTCTGTGATTCCATTTGCTGACAGCCCGGCAATAACGAGCGCCGCTCCTGCACGAAGGTCACAAGCGCGGACTGGCGCACCCATCAGAGCAGAAACACCCTCAATAACCGCAGTTTTTCCATCAACCTGGATTTTGGCACCCATGCGGCGAAGCTCTTCAACATATCTGTAACGATTGTCCCATACGCCCTCCGTCACAAGGCTCATCCCGTCGGCGATTGAAAGAATAACGGTCGCCTGCGGCTGCATATCGGTTGGAAATCCCGGATACGGAAGAGTTTTAACGTTTGTTTTGCAAAGCGGGGCATTTCTGCGAACGAGAATGGAATCGTCGTATTCGGTGATCTCAGCGCCCATCTCTGCAAGCTTTGCAGTTATGCAGTCAAGATGCTTTGGGATTATGTTCTTTATAAGAATTTCTCCGCCTGTGGCAGCAACTGCCGCCATATACGTTCCCGCTTCAATCTGGTCGGGAATTATGGTGTAAGCTCCGCCGGAAAGGCTCTTGACTCCGCGAACCTTAATTACGTCGGTACCCGCACCGCTGATGTTTGCACCCATAGAGTTCAAGAAGTTTGCAAGGTCAACTATGTGCGGCTCTTTTGCTACGTTTTCGATGATGGTCGTTCCCTCTGCAAGGGTAGCAGCAAGAATAGTGTTGATAGTTGCGCCGACTGAGACTATATCAAGATATACCGAGGCAGCTTTCAGCCTGCCGACTGAATCTGCAAAAACGTATCCGTTCTGCACGTCAACATTTGCACCGAGGAGCTTAAATGCCTTCGTGTGCTGGTCGATTGGGCGATCTCCGAGATTGCAACCGCCCGGAAGCGCAACCTGCGCCGAACCGAAGCGACCGAGAAGCGCACCAAGAAGGTAGTAGGATGCGCGAATCATCCTCGCCATATCATAGTCTGCTTTCGTTGTGCGAATCTTTGAAGCGTTGATTTCAACACAATTTCGATTTATAAGACGAACATCTGCTCCAATGTCCTTCAAAAGGTCAAGCATAAGGGTAACGTCCCGAATTTCGGGGATGTTTTCAATTCTGCAAACTCCGTCAACAAGAAGCGCTGCCGGAAGTATTGCAACTGCCGCATTTTTCGCGCCACTGATTGTTATTTCGCCGTTGAGCTTATATCCACCGTCTATAACATATTTCGTCAACGTTCTGGCACCCTCTTCTCCATTACTTTTTCTCTTCCTGGCACGTGTTTTTCACTTGCCCCAAAGCTTTATTGTTCCCTGAAATTTAATTGGCATTCACCAAATTTAATTATAGCAGATTTGTAACAAAATTGCAAAGAATATTTTATATGTTACTCAAAAAAATTGTTTTATATTTCCACAAGGCTTCCGTCAGCCATATTTATATGAAAAACACTGTCCTCTGTCAGAAGCTCCAATGCAGGAACGAGATATACCGCACCGCCTGCCGGATGCTTCGGAATATATCCGTATTTTATCTCCGAAATGACTATCTTTTCTTTGCCTAGCTCCTTTACCTTATCTGCAAATTCAAAAAGAAGAGCTGACACCTTCATGCTCTTTCCTTCTGCATGCATAATCCTGTTTTTCCCTATAAAGCTGCCGTTGCCGAGAACGCTTCCCGAGCTTGAAATTTTAAGCTCGATGTCTGCTCCGAAAACGCTGATTCCTCCAAAGCTCTGCGGCAAGCTTATCTTATATGCGCTTTTCTCCGGTATGCATGAAACGAAGTCCTTCCGAAAAGAAAAGCCTGCTTTGTCAGCTATCCACTCTGCAAGCCGCTTAGCCTCTTCCTCACTTCTTATCTCGCTGCCCGACTCATAAACAAGAGAGAAGGATTCATTAAAGAACATCATATTCCCTTTCTCCGAAGAATAAACCACATTATCCTGCCCGACGGTTTCCGTAACCTCGCCAAAAATCGACTCCGCAACCGCCTTTTTATCCTCGCGAACTTTTACCGTCGCATGTCTGATTTTAAGCGAATCGTCAGGAATTTTGTCCTCCAAAACAAATATCTGCTGAGACGACAATGCCGCAGAAACCTCACGCCGAAGACTCAGCTTTTCTTCGCGGTCTTGATTTTCCTTATTCATATATGTCCCGAAAAGGAAAATGTTTATAGCAAAAAGAAAGATAATCAGAATTGTTTTCGCACGTGCCCAATCCAATTATTCCGCCTCCTTTTCGCCATATTTTCTTATTCCGCCTATATACCACGCAGCAGATGTTTCTCCCGCTCCAGTATCGAGATATCTGATGTTCAAATCCCCGCTCTTTCCGGTTCCGCGAACTGCCGCTGCTGCAATGCGCTCCGGAATCAGAGGGGAGAGCTTGGTTGTCTTGCTGTATCCTGCAAGATTGATTCTTGCCGAGCGGATGCTCCTTCCCTTTATAGTAATGCTCGAAAAATACATCGTACCTTTCATGTCAACAGGAACGCCGTCTACATGTCTGCCGAAAACAATCTCCGTCCCGTCCGGAGTTTCGGCAAGCGAGGCGATATAAATTCCACCGTCACCCGAAAGCTTTGAGGCGAGCGATGCCGAAATCTTTCGGGCCTGCTCCGTTTTTTCTGCAAGCGTTGGAGTTTCCCCCTCGCTCTCTACGATAATTCCGAGCGTTTCATCAGCTTCTTCGCGTGTATCTGTATAAACGGCAGTCCCATCCGGAGAAATCTTCAACGTTACTCTGTCAGCAACATAAACCTCGCTGCCGTCTTGTTCTGAATATCTTGAAGTGGTTGCATCACGAAGCTTGAACACTTCAAGGCATGCCGCAGTAGTGTTGGTTGAAAAATTCTGAGCGTTGTTGTATGCCGAGAGAGTCGGAAGCGCTATTTCCTTGCCCGACAGAATTATTTCAGGGTAGATTGCACGGAAATCCTCACTCTCCTGTGTTGCTGCAATCGTTACGCTCTCCGCACTTATTTGCGAAATGATTTCTTTTAGCCTTTCGGAAGAAACGTCTGTTTCTGCTGAATATATGCTACCGTCCGAACTGTTCTTTACATAAATTTGTACGTTACTCTTTTTTGTTGAAAAAATATAATATCTGCCTGTGAGAGTTCTGTCATCAAACGTTTCGGAAATCCACATTTGCAATGCGGAAACCGGAACATCGCTGCGATAGTCCAGCAAAACCCCTTCCGATACGAGCGCCTCCAGCCAGGAAGCTGCGCTGTCGGGGTTTAGCGCTCCTGATTTTCTCATGGATTGGGAAAGCACTTCCCTAAGGAGATTGTAAATCTCGTCTGTGCTTTCGCTTTTATAAATTGCGCCTCGTGTGCCTGCTTCGTCCGCAACTGCGATCGCAAGAGGTCGTATGCCGAACCTTTCAAGGTCTGACCCTGCCCCTGCTCCGACATCACGGTTATCTGATATATTAAGAAACGCATCAAGGCGGAGCTCGCCAAACGGGCTGTCATAAAACCATACGGCATACGTCAGGTAAAACATGCCGATTACAAGCAAAACTATGAGAACCGTTTTGATTTTTTCTTTGGTTGAGTTCATATTTCCTCTACCTCCGAACTATCAAGCGGTAAAAATACCGAAACGGTTGTACCCTTTTTATATGCACTTTTGAGTTCGATATGTCCGTTGTAATGTTCGACAATTTCCTTTGCGATTGCAAGTCCAAGGCCTGTTCCGCCCATTTCACGGCTTCGCGCCTTGTCGACACGATAGAAGCGCTCAAACAGGCGCGGAATGTCTTTTTCGGGAATTCCTATTCCATTGTCTGCCACTGTTATTTTTACAAAACCTTCATCCGTTTTTTCAGCAGAGAACTCTATTTTCCCGTTGTCCGGCGTGTATTTTACGGCATTTGAAAGAAGGTTTATAAAAACCTGCTCTATTCTCTCACGGTCGCCAAAGAACACCGGAAGCGATGCATCAATGGACATCGTGAGCTTCTGCCCACGTCTGCGAGCTTCCATCTCCATTGCGTGATACGCGTTTTCGATACTCTTTTTAAGTGAAAAGTTCTCGTTTTTCCAATCCATCTTTGCCGAATCGAGTTTCGAAAGCGAAAGAAGGTCTTTTACTATTCTCGTCATGCGGTCTGTTTCATTGAGAATGACACCGTAAAACTGCGTTCGAAGCTCAATGGGAGCATCCGGAGAATCAGCGAGCGTTTCCGTATAACTTTTTACATTTGTAAGCGGAGTGCGGAGCTCGTGTGAAACGTTGGCAACAAACTCCCTGCGCGACTTTTCCAGCTTCTGCTGTGCGGTAAAATCGTGGATAATGGCAATAACACCGTGTTCTCCGCTTTCTTCTCCAAAGGTTGCAAAGCTGATTTTGAGTGTCTTTTCTCCTACCTCGAGGTCGTATTCCGTAAAACCTTCCTCGTTTTCAAGAAGCGACGCAAACTCTATTCCGCTGTCCTTGAAAATTTCTTCGTACGTTGTTTCGCTCTTCTCGTCAAACCCGAGCATTTCAAGAGCGGCAGGGTTGTGATGAATAAGCTTTCCGTCCTCCGAAAAAGCGGTGACGCCGTCTGCCATATAGAGGAATATAGTATCAAGCTTGTTTCTTTCATCCTCGACCTGCGCAAGAGTTGTGTTAAGCGCTGTGGCCATGTCGTTAAACGCTTCGGTAAGCGTTCCTATTTCGTCATTTGAGTTGACGCTCAGCGAAGTATCAAGCTCACCCATTGAAAGCTTTTTCGCGCCCTTAGTGATGCTCTCAATCGGGGTTGTTATCGTTTTAGCAAACAAAAAGCTCAAAACAACAGCAAAGAGCATTGCAAAGAGCATTGTTCTTAAAATGATTGTAAACATTTCAGAGGTAAGCTTTTGCATATCCTGCTTTGTGTCTTTTATATACACAATATATTTTACCTCGCCATTGACCTCAATAGGGCATGCACGGTCGATATATCCGCTTGAAATTCTCTTCTCCTGGCCTATTTTTCCCCCGAGAGCAGAGATAATTGCAGGGGTTCTTTCAACTTGCTCATTTTTTGAGCCGGAAAGAGTTTTTCCCGTTTTTCCGTCAAGTATGTAGTAGTTTCTGTAACTGCTGATTTTCATTGCAGAGGAATGAGCTGCAACTGCAGTATTGAGGCGCTCTGCTCCGTTTTCCGCCCTTGCCTCGTTTTTGAGCATGGCAAAAAGCTCGGCGTTAAAAACCGAGTTCATCTGCTCAGTAAAGTCATCAAAATAGAATACCGATACGCGATTTAGCATAAATGTCCCTACAATCGCCATCAATGAAACTATAAGCAAAACAAAAATAAGCACGAGCTTCATTTGAAGTGAGCGCAATCAAATCCCTCCTACAAAGAAAGTCTTTTAATCAGCAAACATGTATCCTGCGCCACGGCGCGTTACGATTCGCTCAGGGTTCGCAGGATCGTTTTCGATTTTTTCGCGCAGGCGCCGAACCGTTACGTCTACTGTTCTCAAATCGCCGTAGTAGTCATACTGCCAGACCTTTTCCATAAGCTCTTCGCGGGAAAAGACCTGATTCGGCTGAGTGGCAAGAAATTTTATAAGGTCAAACTCACGCGGAGTGAGCTCTATGTTCTCGCCATTCTTCTTTAAATCAAGGCTCTTTAAGTTTATAACAATATCGCCAAATACGAGCTTGTTCTCATCTCCCGCAGCCTGAGCTGTGCTCTCCTCACTGGGCGAAAAGCCTCGGCGGACATTTGCCTTGACACGCGCCATAAGCTCTCGCATCGAAAACGGTTTTGTAATATAGTCGTCCGCACCGAGTTCAAGCCCCAACACCTTATCTACTTCTTCCTCGCGCGCCGTTACCATAATTATCGGAACGTTTGAGCTCTTTCTGACAGACTTGCAAACCTCAAATCCGTCAAGTTTTGGCAGCATAACATCCAGAAGAATGAGGTCGGGGTTTTCGCGCATGGCTTTTTCGTATCCATCCTCGCCGTCATAAGCGCAAATGACCGCATAGCCCTCTTTTTTCAGATTGAATTCAAGGATATCGGCGATTGCTTTTTCATCTTCTACAACAAGAATTTTCTTTTCCATTTTCTGCTTCCCTCCATCTTAACTGCGGCTTAAAGGCCCATGCTCCTCGCCGCGCGGAATATAAGGACCTGCGTTTTTGCATCTGAAATGGTTCCGTCTTCACACATTTTAACGGCATCTGCCGGATTTACGCTCAAAACATCGAGAAACTCTCCCTCATCGGGGTGCGCTTGTCCCTCATGCAGCCCTCGTGCGATGTAGAGGTGTATCCTTTCGGTCATACAGCCGGGCGACGGATATATGAATCCGAGATACGTAAACTCATCGGCCGTATACCCCGTCTCCTCGCTGAGCTCTCTTTTTGCGCAGTCGAGGTGGTGTTCTCCTTCATCAACCTTTCCGGCAGGCGCTTCTGTTATAACACAGGAAAATGGGTATCGAAATTGCGACACCAAAACTACTTCTCCGTTTTTCTTTATCGGTAAAACGGCAACACCGTCACAGTGCTCACAAACCTCACGCGTTGCCTCTCTCCCATTCGGCAACTGCACAATATCCTCGCGCAGGCTTAATATTTTGCCTTCGAAATGATATTTTTGCGAAATGGTTTTTTCTTCCATCATATTTTTTCTGCTTCCCTCCGAAGAATGTTAAACGCCTCCTGCGCCGCGCGGCTCTTTGCAAGAGCGCGACTTTGCGGTTGGTAAATCTTTGAGCTGACTGTTTTTCCCCTGAGCGTTACCGAAACATAAACAGTTCCACCCGGATTTTTCCCATCGCCGGAGTTCGGGTCAGCATAGCCTGTAACTCCGATGCCGGCATCCGTGCCAAACCTTTGGCACGCTGCGCGCGAGAGTGCCTCTGCTGTCTCACGACTTACTGCACCATGGGTTTCAAGAAGCTCTTTTGAAATTCCGAGCATCTTCATCTTTGTTTCGTTCGTGTATGCACAAATTCCGCCGTAAAATACCTCAGACGAGCCCGGAAGGTCTGTTATTAAATTTGCACAAAGACCGCCGGTACATGACTCAGCCGTTGAAAGCGTAAGCTTTTTCTCGCGAAGAAGCCGGAAAGCCGCCGCATGAAGAGACGGGACATCCACGCCATAAACAACATCGCCGAGGAGGGCGCATACCTTTTCGATTACAGGCTGGGTTATGGCATCGGCTTCCTCCTCGGAGGAGGCTTTACCCGTAACACGCAAAAGCACCTCTCCGTCCTTTGCATACGGCGCAAGCGTCGGGTTGTCCATGGTTTCGGCAAACTCTTTTATGTGGCTTTCAACCTCGCTCTCTCCCATTCCGTAAATTCTTATGCTGTGAGATACGAGATGCGAACCGGAGAGCTTTTTGAGGTATGGAACCATTCTTTGACGAACCATAGGACCGCACTCGCGTGGAGGGCCCGGAAGCATTATAAGAAGCTTTCCGTTGTCCTCAATCGCACAACCTGGAGCCGTTCCCCAATCGTTCTCGAACACAGTGCAGCCCTCGGGCAAATATGCCTGACGGGCGTTGTTTTCGGTCATTTTTCTTCCTCGGCTTGCAAAATAGCTCTCTATCCTCGCAAGCTCTTTTTCCGAAAGAATAAGCTTTTTATTGAAAGCCTTTGCGGCAATCTGCTTTGTAAGGTCATCAAACGTCGGACCGAGGCCGCCTGTGGTTATTATTATGTCTGCGCGGCTTTTTGCCGCCATTATAGCATCGTAAAGCCTGTCGGGGTTATCGCCGACAACCGTCTGGTAGTATGCATTTATTCCAAGCTCCGAAAGAGCTCTTGCAACTGTAACTGCATCTGTATTGGTTATCTCACCAAGCAAAATTTCTGTTCCTACGGCGATTATTTCTGCTGACAGATTCAAAGCTAAAAAACCTCTTTTCAGTCGTTTATTATATAATCTCAGTTGCCTCTATTGCCTCGTTTGCAAGCTGCTCAAACAGAAGCTTTTTCTCCTCCGCCAGAATATATTCAAGCTTCGGCTTTGTTCTTGGGTGCTTCGGCGTAAAGACAGTGCAACAGTCCTCATACGGAAGTATTGACGTTTCAAAAGTGTTTATTCTTCGCGCAATCGAAACAATTTCTTCTTTGTCCATTCCGATTACCGGCCTTAAAACCGGAAGTGTTGTTCCGTTTTCAGTAACTCCGAGAGCTTCCATTGTCTGGCTTGCGACCTGCCCAAGGCTCTCGCCCGTGATAAGCGCACCGCAATTATTTGAAATTGCAAGGCGCTCTGCAATATACATCATAAATCTCCGCATAATGAGAGTGAAGTATTCCTCTTTGCAGTTTGCCCGGATTTCTTCCTGAATTTTCGTGAACGGAATCATTGCTATTTTTATGTTGCCTGCGTAAACCCCGACAAGGCGCGCAAGCTCAATCACCTTTTGCTTTGCACGCTCAGATGTATAAGGATATGAGAAAAAGTGAATCCCGAAAAGCTCAACGCCGCGCTTTGCCATCATATATGCGGCAACGGGGCTGTCAATCCCGCCGGAAAGAAGAATTGCGGCTCGCCCGTTTATTCCGACAGGAAGCCCGCCCGCGCCGGGAGCCGGGTTTGCGTGGACAAATGCCGCGCGGTCACGGATTTCAACCCTCACGCATACCTCGGGGTTTTTGACATCGACTTCGAGATTTCCGAAGTGGTCGTGAAGCGCGCTCCCAACTTCAAACGCTATCTGCGGCGACTTCATAGGGAACGACTTATCGGAACGGCGTGCCTCAACCTTAAAGGTTTTTGCCGAGCTCAAAATATCGGCAAGGTATTCCTTTGCAGTTTCTGTTATTACTTTTATGTCCTTTTCGCATTCTGCTGCGCGGGAAATGTTAACAACGCCAAAAACCTTTTCTGCAGCAGAGAATGCCGCATCCATATCGCAGGAATCCGACTGCGGTTCTATATATATTGTTGACTGCATGCAGTAAATCTTAAACTCGCCGAAGTTGCGAATTCTCCATGCAAGATTTTTCATAAGTCTTTTTTCAAAATTTCCTCGGTTCTGCCCTTTTAAAACAAGCTCTCCGAGCTTTAAAAGCATAATTTCCTTCAAGTTGAGTTCACCCTTCGATTTACATTATAATTATACATTATAATTATACTACATATAGTAGAAATACACAATAGAAAACGCAAAAAAGGATATACCTTTTTTCAGAAGGTATATCCTTTTTATTTTACATTCTCGCCTTTGCCTCGCAGTAAATACATCTTGCCGCTCCGCTTGCAGTTTTTTTGAACATATGAGCAAGCTCCTGCTCAGTAGAGGTTATGCAGCGCGGATTTTCGCATTTGTGTTTTCCGATAATATATTCCGAATCGTCAAGCTCGCGCTTTCCTGAAATGCTAGCTTCTTCAATAAGCTTTAAGATAAGAGCCATGCGGATGTATTTGCCGTTTTTTACCTGCTTGAAATAGCATGCGCGCGGATCATTATCGACTGCAACGCTTATTTCATTAACTCTCGGCAGGGGATGAAGAATACACATATCTTCTTTTGCACTCGCAAGCTTTTCGGGAGTGAGAATATAGCTATCCTTTAAGCGGTCATACTCATCTTCAGTTTCAAAGCGCTCCCTCTGAATCCTCGTCATATAAAGCACATCAAGCTTCGGCATGGCTTCTTCAAGGGAGGTGGTTTCCTCAAAGTCAAACGCTACTTCTTTTTTAATATAGCTTGGAAGACGCAGCTCATCGGGAGAAATGAGAATTACCTTTATCCCCTCGTATCGTGCAAGCGCCGAAATGAGGGAATGGACAGTTCTTCCAAACTTCAAATCTCCGCAAAACCCGACTGTGATATTGTTTAAATCTCCCTTTTCACGGTAGATTGTGAGAAGGTCGGTAAGTGTCTGTGTCGGGTGGCAATGCCCGCCGTCGCCGCCGTTAATAACAGGAACGGTAGCATTTCTCGCCGCAACAAACGGAGCGCCCTCTTTCGGGTGACGCATCGCAATTATATCGCAATATGCACTCATAACGCGAGCTGTATCTGCGATGCTCTCTCCTTTTGCAGCAGATGAAGAGCTTGCCTCGGAAAAACCGAGAACACTTCCGCCCAGCTCAAGCATAGCTGCCTCAAAGCTCAGGCGAGTTCGGGTTGACGGCTCAAAAAACAATGTCGCAAGCTTCTTCCCCCGACACATCTCAGAGTACTTCCACGGGTTTGCAATTATGTCACAGGCAACTTGAAGAAGCTCTTGGATTTCTTCACAGGAAAGGTCAAGAATATCTATAAGACTTCTCATTCCCCTACCCCCGTGCCTATCCAACTCTCGTCAGACGGATTGTTTCTGAATTTTATAAGGCGGTCAACATCATCTTTCTTTATATATCCCTCAGCTGCTGCAACGGATGCTATAACGTCAAAATTTGTGAGCGAAACATTTTTTACGTTTGCAGCCTCTAAGCGGTCAATTCCCTTTTGCATACCGTAGGTAAAGATGCTGACAACACCTAAAACCTCAGCGCCTGCTTCGCGAAGCACATTTACAACCTCTATAACACTTCCGCCGGTTGAGATGAGGTCCTCAACCACTACAACCTTCTGGCCCTTTTCAAGTTTTCCCTCAATCTGATTGTTTCTGCCATGGTCCTTTGCGCCCGATCGGACATAGCCCATCGGGAGATTCATAATGTGGCCGCAGATTGCTGCGTGGGCGATTCCTGCAGTAGATGTTCCCATAAGCACCTCCGCCTCAGGAAAGTTTTCGCGGATAAGCGAAACAAGGCCGTTTTCAACATCGTCTCTCACCTTCGGAGCTGTGAGAGTCAGGCGGTTGTCGCAATAGACCGGGCTCTTTATGCCGCTTGCCCAGGTAAACGGCTCCTCCGGACGGAAGAATACTGCCCGAATAGAAAGTAAATCCTTCGCAATAAGCTTTTCCATAATCTTTATCTCCTCTTAATTTTAGTCTACAAATTCAGAAACGCAACGCTGGTATGCTGCAACGGGTTCTTCTGCCGCAGTAATCGGACGCCCGACAACTATATAGTCTGAGCCGATTTTCTTTGCCTCGGCAGGTGTCATAACGCGCTTCTGGTCGCCTATGTCGCCATCTGCAAAACGGACACCCGGAGTAACCGTAAGGAAGCTCCCGCCGCAAGTGGCATGAACCTTTTCTGCTTCAAGCGGCGAGCAGACAACACCGTCAAGCCCGGCATCCTTTGCAGTCTTTGCATAGTGCATAACCACCTCATCTATCGGTTTTTCAATGAGAAGGTCGCGCTCCATGCTCTCCTGGTCAGTGGAGGTAAGCTGGGTTACTGCAATGAGAAGCGGACGTGTACCGTCTTCGCGAGTCAGGCCCTCTATCGCAGCTCGCATCATGGCGCTTGTCCCCGCTGCGTGAAGGTTTGTTATATCTACATCAAGGTTTCTGAGCACAGACATCGCCTTTTTTACCGTATTCGGGATGTC
This sequence comes from Eubacteriales bacterium, assembly GCA_045649265.1. Taxonomy (GTDB): domain Bacteria; phylum Bacillota; class Clostridia; order Oscillospirales; family JAAYXM01; genus SIG480. Next base: position 25,185 of record JAZRPO010000071.1, on the reverse strand, counting down.
GTGAAGCTTAAGATCGAGAAAAATTTTATGGCCGCGCTTTTTTATCTCACGGACAATCTGCGGCCCCTCCGCATAAAAAAGCTCCATACCGATTTTGACAAACGGCTTTTTGTCGGTGAATTTGTCCAAAAACGCGAAGGTATCCTCTGCGCTCTTAAAATCACAAGCTATTATAACATCTTTTCCCATTATTTTGCCACTCCTATTATATCTTTTAAATCATTGATTCCGTATTTCTCCATAACACCGGGGAGCGCATCTATTATGTCGCGGCAGGCAAAGGGATTTTTGAGATTTGCCGCCCCTACCTCAACTGCGCTTGCTCCTGCCATCATCATTTCAAGAACATCCTCGGCTGTTGTGACGCCGCCCATGCCGACAACCGGAATTTTAACGGCGTTTGCCACCTGCGAAACCATTCGCACCGCTACGGGGAAAATTGCGCTGCCGGAAAATCCGCCCATTTTGTTTGCAATAACCGGTTTTCGGGTTCTGAGGTTTATTCTCATTCCAAGGAGCGTATTTATAAGGCTTATGCCGTCAGCCCCTGCCGCCTCGCACGCACGCGCAATCTCTGCAATATCCGTGACATTCGGCGAAAGCTTTATGATAATCGGCTTATCCGTCACCTTTCGCACAGCAGAGGTGACCTCTGCCGCAGCAGATGGATCGGTACCGAAGCTCATTCCTCCACCATGGACATTCGGACAGCTTATATTAACTTCAAGCCAGCCTATTTGGTCAATTTCAGAGAGTCGGGAGCATGTATATGCATAGTCCTCAACAGAAAAACCTGAAACATTTGCCATAACCTTTTTATGAAAAACGGAAAACAGCTTCGGGAGCTCCTCGGAGATGACCTTATCAACGCCCGGATTCTGAAGCCCCACTGCATTTATCATTCCTGCTGTGCACTCTGCAATTCTCGGAGTGGGGTTTCCGAAGCGCTCGTCACGGGTTGTACCCTTAAAAGAGAATGTGCCGAGACAATTTATGTCATAAAGCTCAGCAAACTCGTATCCGAATCCAAATGTTCCGCTTGCAGGGATGACCGGATTTTCAAGCTCTGTTCCACAGAGGTTTACCTTTAAGCTTCCCATAAGATTTCCTCCTTTTTAAGCACGGGGCCTTCCTTGCATATGCGCTTATACCCCGTAACCGTTTTGCAGGAGCACCCCATACACGCACCAAATCCACAGCCCATCCTCTCCTCAAAGGAAAACTGCGCTGAGGTTTTTGATGCCTTGAAAACAGCTCTCAGCATAGGCTCAGGGCCGCAGGTGTAAATGTATGAGTAGTCAGTATCACCCATCGCATTCGTTACAAAGCCACGCACGCCGTAGCTTCCGTCAACCGTAGTTACTGTGACAGACGCACCAAGCGCCTCAAACTCGCTTTTATAGAAAATCTCGTCTTTTGTGTTGAAGCCGAGAATAACGGAGACCTTTTTGCCCTCACCGATAAGCTCTTTTGCGAGGAGATACATCGGCGGAACTCCGACTCCGCCACCGATAAGAAGCGGAGTTTTTCCCGAAAGCGAGGTATCATAGCCGTTGCCAAGCCCCACGAGGACATCAAGCTCTTCTCCCGCCTGCATTTTGCTCATCTGCGCCGTGCCTTCGCCAACAACCTTATAAATGATAGTCAGGACATCTCCGCATACATCACAGACGGAAATCGGGCGGCGAAGAAACTTACCTTCGAGTGCGATGTTCACAAAACCGCCCGCGCGGCACTCGCTGACATCTCCCGAAAGCTCCATTTTATATATGCTCTCATTGAGCGGAGTGTTTGAAATGATTTTTAAAAGTGTGTGTTTCATTTTATCTGTCCTTACGCATCAATTGTTGAGATTGTGAGCGTTGTTTCCTCAAGCACGTCGAGAAGAACCGAAACCGTATCAAGCGCTGTGAATATAGTCACGTTGTTCTCCGTTGCACAACGGCGGATTTCTGCGCCATCGCTCGCCTGCCCGCTCGAACCCGGATCACGCGTGTTGATGACGTATGCAATATGCCCCTGTCGGAGAGCATCCGGAATTTCGTCACTACCATCACTTATCTTTTTCAAGATATGAGTTCTGATTCCGTTCTCTTTGAGGAAACGAGCTGTTCCCTCCGTCGCCTGAATGTTGAATCCGAGCTTGTAGAACCGGCGGATGAGAGAAAGCGCTTCATTCTTATCCTTATCAGCGATGGTTGCAAAAACCGTTCCGTAATTCTGCAAGTGCATTCCCGATGCCTGAAGCGCCTTATACAACGCGCGGTTGAGCTTGTCGTCATACCCTATCGCTTCTCCAGTTGATTTCATTTCCGGCGAGAGATATGCATCAAGACCATGAATTTTATTGAATGAGAACACCGGAACTTTTACATACCAACGCTTCTTTTCCGCAGGGTAAATGTCAAATATGCCCTGCTCTTTAAGACTCTTGCCGAGGATGACCTCTGTCGCAATGTCTGCAAGCGAATATCCTGTTGCTTTTGAAAGGAACGGAACTGTTCTTGATGAGCGTGGGTTAACCTCGATTATAAATACGTTTTCATCCTTATCAACAATAAACTGGATATTGTAAAGCCCGATAATGCCGATGCCAAGGCCCAGCTTCTTTGCATACTGCAAAATTATTCCGCGCACCTTGTCGGATATTGAAAAAGTCGGATAAACGCTTATCGAGTCGCCACTGTGAACGCCCGTTCTCTCAACAAGTTCCATAATTCCGGGCACGAAAACGTCTCGCCCGTCACAAATAGCGTCGACCTCGACTTCTTTTCCCTGGATATATTTATCTACAAGAACAGGCTTGTCCTCATCAATTTCAACCGCAGTGCGGAGATACTGGCGAAGCTGGTTCTCGTTGCTGACAATCTGCATTGCACGACCGCCGAGAACAAAGCTCGGCCGAACAAGAACAGGGTATCCAATCTCTGCCGCCGCCGCGATTCCGTCTTCAATCTTTGTCACGGCACGACCCTTCGGCTGCGGAATCGCCAAAGAGTTGAGGATTTTTTCAAAGCTGTCGCGGTTTTCTGCGCGCTCTATCGCATCACAATCCGTTCCGATTATCTTGACTCCGCGCGCTGACAGCGGCTGTGCAAGGTTTATTGCAGTCTGTCCGCCGAGAGAGGCTATAACTCCTTCGGGTTTTTCAAGCTCAATGATGTTCATAACGTCTTCCGTTGTGAGCGGCTCAAAATAAAGCTTGTCGGCGGTTGTATAGTCAGTTGAAACAGTTTCGGGATTGTTGTTTATAATAATCGCTTCATAACCTGAATTCTTGATTGTTGTTACCGCATGGACTGTTGAATAGTCAAACTCTACGCCCTGCCCGATTCTGATGGGTCCGGCGCCCAGAACAACTATTTTCTTCTTGTCAGTCACGCAGCTTGCGTTTTCTCCTGTATAGGAGGAGTAAAAATACGGGATATATGCCCCTGTATGGCAGGTGTCAACCATTTTGTATATGGGGAAGATGTTTTCCTTCTTGCGAAGATTGAAAACTTCAATCTCGTCAACGCCCCAGAGATATGCAATGAACTTATCGGAAAAGCCCATTTTCTTTGCGGCAATAAGTGTTTTAATATCGTGCTTATTTGCCTTTATTTCTTCTTCTGCCTCTGTTATTTTCTTTATGCTTTCAAGGAAATATGCCGTGATTTTTGTAGCCTCGAAAATCTCTTCAACACTTGCACCGAGACGGAATGCCTCTGCTATGGCAAAAATGTTGTCGTCATGGAACTCTGAAACATATTCAAGAAGCTCACTTTTCTTTATTCCGCAAAACTTTGGAAGGTGGAAATGGCATGCGCCTATTTCAAGAGAGCGGACGCTCTTCAAAAGGCATTCCGAAAGGTCAGAGCCAATTCCCATAATCTCGCCCGTTGCTTTCATCTGGGTTCCAAGGCTGTTGGAGGCTGTCGCAAACTTGTCAAACGGGAACCTCGGAAGCTTTGCAATAACATAATCAAGGCTCGGCTCATATGCCGCTGTTGTGTTCGCAACTGATATTTCAGAGAGAGTCATCCCCACTGCAATTTTTGCGGTTACGCGCGCAATCGGATATCCGCTCGCCTTCGAAGCAAGCGCAGAGGAACGTGAAACGCGCGGATTTACCTCGATGAGATAATACTCGCTTGTATTCGGGTTGAGGGCAAACTGAACATTGCATCCACCCTCTATTTTGAGCTCGCGGATGAGCTTTATGGCACTTTCATTGAGCATCCGCTCATCCTCTTTTGAAAGCGTCATAATAGGCGCAACAACGATTGAGTCGCCCGTGTGAACACCAACGGGGTCGACATTTTCCATTCCGCAGATTGTGATAGCGTTATCCTCGCCGTCACGCATAACTTCAAATTCGATTTCCTTATATCCGCGAACGCTCTTTTCAATGAGCACCTGATGAACAGGAGAGAGCTTAAAGGCATTTCTGCCCACATCCAAAAGCTCGGCTTCGTCATTTGCGAACCGGCCACCCGTTCCGCCGAGAGTGAATGCCGGGCGAAGAACAACCGGGTATCCTATTTCTTTTGCAGCTTCTTTTGCCTCGTCAAGAGAATATGTTATCTTTGAAGGTATTGTCGGCTCACCGATTTTTTCGCAAAGTTCCTTGAACATCTCGCGGTCCTCCGCGCGCTCAATGCTTTCGCTTGATGTGCCGAGAAGCTGAACGTTGCATTCACGAAGGATGCCCTTCTTCTCAAGCTGCATTGCAAGGTTAAGCCCGGTCTGACCTCCGATTCCCGGGACAATCGCATCAGGACGCTCATGACGAAGAATTTTTGCGACATATTCAAGTGTGAGCGGCTCCATATAAACCTAGTCGGCAATGGTTGTGTCCGTCATGATTGTCGCAGGGTTTGAGTTGCAGAGAATAACCTCATACCCCTCCTCTTTAAGAGCAAGGCAAGCCTGAGTTCCTGCATAGTCAAACTCTGCCGCCTGACCGATAACAATAGGCCCCGAGCCTATAATAAGAATTTTTTTCAAGTCGCTTCTCTTTGCCATTTTGATTTTCCTCCAGATTATATTTTGTATACTGTCTTTCCATCCTTTACCGTCAGGAGACACTTGCCATAAAGCTTCTTGCCTGCAAACGGCGTTGCGCGACCCTTTGACAGAAATTCATCGGGGTTTACAACGAATCTTGCATTTAAGTCCCATACGGTGAAATCATCGCCTACCGGAATATTGAATCTTGCCCTCGGGTTATCCGACATAAGCTCAACAAGACGTTTGAGCGTTATTTTCTTTGTCTTTACAAAGTGCGTGTACATCGCGGCAAATGCAGTTTCAAGCCCCACAACGCCAAATGCGCTCTCCGAAAGCCCTTTACCCTTTTCCTCGGCAGAATGCGGGGCGTGGTCTGTCGCTATCATATCAATCGTTCCGTCGCAAAGGCCGCGAACAAGCTCTGCGCGGTCTCTTTCGCTTCTTATCGGCGGGTTCATTTTAAATCTGCCGTCTTCCTCTAAATCCATATCTGTCATAATGAGGTAATGCGGTGCAGTTTCGCAGGTGATATCAAGCCCTTCTTGCTTCGCGCGGCGAATGAGCTCTACCGATTCTGCAGTTGATATGTGGCAGACGTGGTATTTGCACCCCGTCTCGCGCACAAGCTCTATATCCCTTGCAATCTGGGCATATTCGCTCTCTGAGCAGATTCCGCGATGGTTGTAAGCTTTTGCATACTCTCCGTCGTGAATATACCCTCCTCGAAGAAGAGAGTTCACCTCACAATGGGCAACTATTATTTTATCAAGAGCACGCGCCCGCTCCATAGCAGAGCGCATCATATCATCTTCCTGAACGCCTCGCCCATCATCTGAAAAGGCAACCGCAAGCTCTGACATTCCCTCTATATCCGAAAGCTCCTCACCCTTTTGCCCTACGGTTATTGAACCGTACGGCAGAACATCAATCGTAGCATCGCGTTCTATGATTGAAAGCTGCTTCCTTATGTTTTCAACGCTGTCCGGAACGGGGTTTAGGTTCGGCATGGTGCAGACCGCAGTATATCCGCCCCGCGCAGCAGCAGCGCAGCCTGTCGCGATAGTTTCTTTATACGAAAAACCCGGCTCGCGAAAATGCACATGCACATCGCAAAAACCGGGAAATAGAGCATATCGGGAAGAAAAAGCGGGAAGAAGCGCCCGTGCCATTTTCAGGCAAGACGCAAAGGCTTCTTTTGCTATGTAGTTTTTAACACTCTTCTTTTTTAAAAATTCAAACATATTCTACCTCTGTTATAAAAAAAGCCTCGCCCGATAAGGCAAGACGCATACACGAAAACATACGCAGGTTGCCCCTGCATATCCTCACTATGACAAATCTTGCCGACCTCACGGGGCCGTCTTTTAAAGATTTTATTTTACATATTATAACATACTGCGAAGCTGTCGTCAACAAGTTTTGTTAGTTTTATTTTTCAGCCTCTTAATTTCAATAATTTTTGGTCAAATAATTGCATCGTTGCGTAACATACTAATCTTAAAAGGAGGAAATTGAATGCAAGAATCAATATGGAGCGATACTGTTAAATTACCGAATTTTGATAAGCTCAAAGAAGATATCTCAACGGATGTTCTCATCATAGGCGGAGGGCTCTGCGGTATACTCTGCGCATATTTTTTGAAAAAGGCGGGCGTCAGGTGCGTTTTGGTTGAGGGCAACACAATCGCATCCGGTACGACAAAAAACACAACAGCAAAGATAACATCTCAGCACGGGCTGGTATATTCCAACCTTATAAAAAAGAAAGGAATATATGTTGCCAAGCTTTATTTGGCGGCACACCAATCTGCGCTGCGTGAATATGAAAACCTTTGCAAGGATATAGATTGCGATTTTACAAAACAAAGCTCATACGTTTACTCTGTTGATGACAGAGGAAAGATCGAAAATGAACTCAACGCTCTTAACAGAATGGGGTTTGAAGCATCTTTTAAGGATGATACAGAACTTCCGTTTAAAATCGAAGGGGCTGTATGCTTTAAAAATCAAGCTCAGTTTAATCCGCTTAAATTTATATATGAAATTTCAAAAGGTCTGGATATATACGAAAACACCTTTGTGAAAGAAATAATTTCCGGAAAAGCCATAACAAACGAAGCAACGATAAAAGCTGATTCAATAATTGTTGCAACTCATTTTCCGTTTATAAACAAACACGGAAATTATTTTATGAAACTTTATCAGGAGCGTTCCTATGTGTCAGCGTTTAAAAACACACAAGCCTTAAAGGGAATGTATTTGGATGAATCAAAAAGCGGGTTCTCATTTCGAAGCTGCAATGATGTTTTATTGATAGGAGCAGGCAACCATAGAACAGGAAAAGACAGCCTTGCATGGCAACCTATTGATGAATTTGCCAAAAAGCATTATCCCAAAGCCAAACTTTGTTACCAATGGGCAACCCAGGATTGCATGAGCCTTGACAGCATTGCATATATTGGTCAATATTCAAAAAGCACACAAAACTTATATGTAGCAACAGGCTTTAATAAATGGGGCATGACTTCATCCATGTTATCTGCAATGATACTTAGAGATATGATTATCGGAAAGGAGAACGAATTCAAAAACATTTTTACACCTTCGCGAAGCATGCTCAAACCGCAACTTGCAATAAATGCATTTGAATCTGCCTGCAACCTTGCGATACCTACGAAAAGGCGATGTCCGCATCTCGGATGCGCCCTCAGGTGGAACAAGAACGAGCACACATGGGACTGTCCCTGTCATGGTTCTCGCTTTCAAAGCAACGGAAAACTTATCAACAACCCCGCAACCGGAGATTTCGAATAGATGAAACCCCCTGATGTAGGACGATGCTACACCAGGGGGTATGTATTATCCGTTTTTGATGAGTTTTTTCATTTTAGCCCAGTTCAGGCAGATATTCCAGAGAGCCTGTAAACTCTGCGATCATCTTCATTTCCGCGTAGGTCTTTTCGTTAAGAGATACGCCATCTGATAATACACCATTTACCGCTTCGGCTTCTTTTTCACCGTGAATATAAATACGGTCTTGTCCGTCTGCTTTTTCCGAGTCGCGAACTTCCTGAAGATATTTTGAAAGTGAATCTTCAATAGCCTTCTTGTCTCCGAACATTCCGTAATCAAGTGCTATGAAGCACTGTGCAATGTTTGACCTGCCGGGAGTTTTGTAGATGTAATTCGACGTGGTTCCTCCTGAAAGTATTGCAGTTGCAATTTCACAAAGCATCGCAAAACCGTACCCCTTATATCCCGATGTCAGTTCACCCGAACCTCCAAGCGGCAATATTCCTCCGCCGGTTTTGTTTATAATGTTTGAAAGAACTCTATCCGGCTCATTGCTGTCCTGACCGTTTTCGTCGAGCGCCCATCCTATCGGAAGTCCGTTTCCTCGCTTAACATAAACCTCTAATTTTCCTCTTGGCACAACAGTTGTTGCCGCGTCAAACGAGTAGGGAACAGGCTCAGCAGGCATAGCAAAGGCAATGGGGTTCGTTCCGAGCATTGCTTGCTTACCGAATGTGGGAACCATGATTGCCTCTGTATTTGTCATTGACATACCGATAAGGCCTTCTTTTGCCGCCATTTTTGAATAATAACCTGCAACGCCATAGTGGTTCGAATTGCGGACAGTTACCATACCAAAACCTGATTTTTTCGCCTTTTCCATAGCAATCTTCATAGCTTTTACGCCCAATGTCTGACCCATGGCGTCATTACCTTCAATTACTGCAGAAAGGGGGGTTTCAAAAACGATTTCGGGTTTTGCATCAATTTTAACCATTCCGCTTGTGATTTCTTTGTGATAACGAATCATACGCTGTATGCCGTGAGATTCTATTCCGCTTAAATCTGCTTCGAGAAGAACCTCCGTTATCTGTTTTGCTTCTTCCTCGTTAAAGCCATAACCCTTGAACGCTTCAATACAAAAGCGCTCAACCTTTTTAAAATCAATTTTATAATACTGCATAATCAAAACACCTTCTCTTTTAAATTCTTATACGCCCCAATAAGACGAGAATCCGCCATCAACCGGCAAAACGGCGCCATTGACAAAAGATGCCGCCTCTGAGCAAAGGAACATAACCGGGCCTGCCATCTCCACCGGATCACCGTAACGACCCATAGGCGTTTTTGCAAGAACGCGCTGACCACGGTCTGTTGCTGAACCGTCCTCATTTGTCAAAAGGTATCTGTTTTGATTTGTAAGCAAAAATCCGGGTGCGATTGCATTTACTCGGATATCGTTGCTGTAATTCTGATTAAAGTGGGTTGCCATCCATTCTGTAAAGTTTGCAACCGCAGCTTTCGCGCCGCAATACGCAACTGTATTGGTAAGCGGATGATAGCTTGCCATAGAAGCTATATTTATAACATTTCCGCTTTTTTGCTTTGCCATAACTTCGCCAAACACCATTGTAGTCAACACGGCCCCTGTTACGTTCAAATCAAAAACCCACTTGAATGCATCCAGGTCTAAATGGAAGAAATCCAAATCCTTTGTAGTAGTTGCCTGAGGTTTATTTCCACCTGCACCATTTACAAGAATGTCAATTCTGCCATATTTTTCAATAACCTTTTCGCGAGCAGCTTCTAAACTTTCACGATCAAGAACATTTGTTTTTATGGCAACCGCATCACCGCCGGATGCTACAATTTCATCTGCAATGCTCTGAGCATTTTCTACAAACAAATCCAAAAGAGCTATCTTTACGCCCTTTTTTGCCATTTCCTTTGCTAATGTTCCGCAGATTATGCCACCGCCGCCGGTGATAACAGCTACTTGACCTGAAATATCAAAATTAACTGCATACATAATAGTTCATCCTCCTAATTATACATTATATCCAAGGTTTACCATCTCAATATTGCCGTTGGGGCAACGATTGAAGCACATGCCGCACGCCACACAGTCTTCCTTACGGATGCTCATTTTATCTGCATCAATAATCTCCGGCGCAAAGTCGGTGCAAATTGTTTTACACAACTGACAGCCCTCTCCGCATCCGCAATTCAAGCAGCGCATCGCTTCTTTTTGTGCTTCTTCTTCGGTCATAACGCGCTCAGACATTTCAAAACCGCTTGTCGGAGTATTAAGCTTTAACACATTGTTATCCTTTTTCAGATAGCCAGTTCTCTGACGAACTATTTCCGGATTAACTGTCTTGGTTGCCATAACGCCATCGAGCGTGGCTTTCTCTCCCCTGATGTCACGGTCTATAACTGCTGCAGCATTTTTACCTGCCGCAATAGCGGTAATGACATTAGCAGAACGAACTGCATTTCCGCCTGCATAAACACCGTCTATACTGGTTCGCGCATCGGTTATTTTTATAAAACCGTTTTTAGTTTCAACATCTCCGAGAGCATCCGCATCTGCCTCATACTCATTTGCAATTATAACCTGTTCGCTCGGGATTGTGAGAACTACTCCGTTGCGATTCAATTCAACCGATGTGGCTGAAATTTTTGTTACATCTACATTGTCTATAAGAACAACGCCCTCTTTTTCGGCAAGCAAGAGAGTTTCCTTGTCATAACCGCTCTTTCCGTAATTAGCTGTCCAGACCAAAGTAACCTGCTCTGCTCCAAGCTTTTTGGCACTTCTTGCTGCATCCATAGCTGCAAAGCCTTTGCCGATAACAACAACATTATTCTTAATAGCCGGAAGGTTTTCTGACAGAATATTTTTCAAAAATTCCAAAGCATCCAGTGCCATCTCTGCACCCGGAATCGCGCTTTGCTTTTTCTTGTTACAGCCGATAGCGGAAAATACAGCCTCAAAGCCCTCTTTCTTTAAACCTTCAACTGTTATGTCTTTGCCTAATTCCTTACCGAAGTCAAAACGAACGCCGTGTTCTTCAAGCATTGAAATTTCATTGTCGAGAACATCTTTATTCATAGCATAATTCGGTATGCCGTATCTGATTAGTCCGCCTGCTCGGTTTTCCTTTTCGAAAACCGTTACATCATATCCGGCCTTTCGGAGTTCTGATGCACACGCAAGCCCTGCGGGACCTGCACCGACCACTGCCACTTTGTGTCCGTTGGGCTCTGCCTTTGCCCACGCAGGAGTCCAGCCCTGTTGCTTTCCGTATTCAAGAACGAATCTTTTCAGCTGACGTATTTTTACAGGTGAATCATATCCGCCTCTTATGCATGCATCTTCACAGGGATGATTACATACGAAGGAGCAAATGTTTTGCAGCGGATTTTTGCCTGTGATAAGGTCATAAGCTTCTTTATATTCACCCTTTGCAATCTTTTGTATATAAGCCTGTGTCGGCACATGATGCGGGCACGCACTCTTACAAGGAGCCGAAAGGTTAGGCTCCTTAATTTTTGCATATCCTGCAAAAATGGTTACATCGCTTGCCGTTCTGACCTCAGGAACCACCAAGCCTCTCATTTGAGACAAATCAGAGTATCCGTGCTCCTGCATGTATTTATCAAGACCTGCAATCATAGGCCTGCAAATATCATATCCTGAAATCAATGTTTCTGCACAAACACCAAGCAGGGTGCCTCCGCACAGGATCATCTCAACCGCATCACGCCAGTCTGTTATTCCTCCGGCTGCCATAATAGGCGCATCCATACCGCAAACCTTGCGGATTTCATATGTATCTCTCTGAGCCAAAGGCTTTAACCATTTGCCGCAGTGACAGCCCATGGAAATTTCCTTTTGGAGATGATAATATGCTTTGCCCGGATCGTCAATATCAATAGGCGGCATTCCAAGACGGTTTCCCGTTCCGCCAACCGCATCGGCTCCTGCTTCATACAGCGCCTTTGCAACCTTTGCAATCTGGCCCCCTTCGGGAGTTAGTTTTACAAACAAAGGAATTGATATTGCATTCTTTACCGCTCTTGCGATTTCAGCCGCAGTTTCTGCTTGCTGGCCCATGCTTGCGCCCGTTTGCTTTTTCGCAGAGCAGCTTCCTCCGCTGGTCATTTCAAGATTGTAGCTCATGTTCGGGCAACACATATTAAGCTCAATAATATCAGCGCCTACCTCTTCAAACTTTTTAGCCATGTTTACCCAGCCATCAACACCATTATCTCCGGCGTATGTGATGTTCGCCATGAGCTTCAAGTCATGAAGAAGGGGCTTTGCGTCCCTAATCAGCTGCAAGCCTTCTTCAAATGTCAGTCGCTTCTCCGCAGTGAATGCCAGCGCATCTCTGTCCTTAAAAATAGAATAGCGCGGTTTGCGGTTAATATACGGTGCAGGATCTATGCTCAATTTTATAGATGCGGCTGCCCAACCGGTTTCTTCAATCCTCACTAACTGCTTGACAGATTTTGTAGTAGGTCCTGATGCTACAAAAAAAGGATTTTTAAAAGTAACTCCACCAATAGTTACAGGAATTTGTATGTCTTTGATTTTATTTTTCATAAATCACACGTTCCTATTTTGTATTTTTTATATTAACACCCTCAGCGGCAGATTTATAAATCAGGTTAGCAACTCTTAAAGTTTCGTAACCGTCAACGCCTCTTAAACCTACCTGTGCATCTTTTCCTTCAAGTGCGCAGTCAACAAAATGATTTATCTCTCCGCAATATCCAAGAGAGTATTTTTCGTCAACCGCAACATTTGACCAACCCGTGGTAACCTCTGCCTTTTCAATAGTGTAATCAAGTCCCGGAATTGAAAAAACCTTTACGGGGCCGGAGAATGACAAATCAACATGGATAGTTCCCTTTTCGCAGTATACATCAAGAATATCTTCCATACCGCCGACAGTAATGTAGTTGGCCTCTAATGTGGCATATGTACCGTCTTCAAAGCGCATAAATGCACCTGCCCAGTCCTCGCCTTCCATCTTCTGATGAAGAATATTGTTTTCTCCTCCGCCCGAAGTCATCGCAGAAAGCTCAGACCATTTATTGTTTTTCATGGCAAGCATAAATGATATGGGGTGAACACCTAAATGCACCATGCATCCGCCGCCGCAATATTTGATAGTCTGTGCAAACGGACTGTGAGATCCGCTATGGCACTCTCTTGCTCTTACGTAGAGCACTTTTCCAAGCTGACCGCTTTCTATTAGTGAAAGCGCCTTCCTGAAAGCAGGTGCAAACAACCAGTCCTCTGCATAATAGATATGCTTTCCAAGCCTTGCAGCAGTATTTACCATATCCTCTGCATCTTCTACCGTGGTAGCGAGGGGTTTTTCGCAGATAATATCTCTGCCTGCATTCATTGCCTTTATTGCTACATCGTGATGCAGGAAGTTCGGCATGCAAATATCTACGAGATCACAATCACAGTTTGCAATGGCGGTATCTATATCGTCGAACGCCTGATACCCCTTGAAGCCATATCGGTCAGCCAAAGCCTTTATGGCATCTGTATTTTTATCACATATGCCCACAATGTCTACCTTATCCATGATTCTGCTGTATCCGTCCGAATGCAAGTCCGCAGAAAAGGCAGCGCCTACTATAAGTACTCTTAATTTTTTCATGTCAGCTTCTCCTTTATTAAGTTAAAAATTACCATTGCGTATTATATGTTTCGCAATTTAAATCTTTGAAGCGCTGTCCTTATCAAGATAAAGAACCGCATCATTGTGATTTCTTAAAATACTTGCAGGGCAAGCTGTAGTAACAGGCCCTAAAAGTGCATTATACACGGCGTTAGCCTTGCGAATGGTAGGAACAACACAAATTGCATGAGGCACCGACATAATAAATGACATGGTAAGTGACATTGCCTGCTTTGGAACATCATCGAGGGTTGCAAAGCATCCGTCATTAACCTGTTGCTGACGGCATACATCATCAAGCTCAACTATTTTAATCATTTTCGGATCTTCAAAATCTGCAACTGCAGGGTCATTGAAGGCAAGATGTCCGTTTTCCCCGATTCCTAAAAAGATCAAATCAATGGGATAATCCGTGAGCAATTTTGCGTATTCATTGCATTTTTCTTCTGCACGGTCAGCTTCGCAAAGCAGATAATGCTTTTCTTTGAAATTTACTTTATCAAAAATTGCACGGTTTAAAAAATTACCGAAGCCTGCCGGCTCGTTTTCATCTATACCTATGTATTCATCCTGATGAAATGCTCTTACCTTGCTCCAGTCAATATCCTGCTTCAAAAGATTTTCAAGCAAATCATCCTGCGAGGGTGCCGCAGCAAAAACAACATTTGCTACTCCGTTTTTGCTGATTACAGCATTGATAATCCTTGCTGCGTCGATTGCAGCATCGCATCCCATTTCTTCCCTTGTTGCATAAATTTTAACGGGAAGCTTTTCTACCTTTTTTGTGACCATACTACTCTACTCCTTTATATTTTTATATTTTATTATTTAATTAATTTGTACAGTTCATACATAACAAGACATATATTCGGTTTATGTTTTGAAAAGTAATAATTTTTACAACTTTTCCTCCACTTATACATTAACACAAAACGACTTTAAAATCAAGAAATAATTGCCTTGCGGGCAACATAAATATTGTAGGTGTTACAATGATGTATGACAAATAAATAAAGTTATAGGTTCATGAAGAACCTGTTGAAATCCTCGAAAAAATGTTTTATAATATAAATAAGTATTTGTTTTGCTTGATTTAAAACGATTGGTGGGGTTTTTTTGGTATCAAAAATACTTTCCTTTGGGCTTGACGGAGCTGACGGGTATATCGTAACCGTGGAATGCTTTTTGTCGGGAGGCCTTCCGAGCTTTGATGTTGTCGGGCTTCCTGATGCTGCCGTCAAAGAGTCGCGAGACCGCGTTCGCGCTTCCATAAAAAATCTCGATGCAGATTTTCCGAAAAACAAAATAACCATCAATCTTGCTCCCGCGGGAACAAAAAAAGAGGGCCCTGTATATGACCTTCCCATACTTCTGGGGATTTTAGTTGCTTCAAAGCAGCTCCCTGAAATCCCGAAAAGCTGCGGCTTTATCGGCGAGCTTTCCTTAAACGGAGAGCTTCGCCCTGCACGCGGTGTTCTGTCGATGGCCATTGCCGCAAAAGAAAACGGACTGAAACACCTTTTTGTGCCTTTTGAAAATGCAAAGGAAGCTTCTCTTGCCGGAGAAGAACTCTCAGTATATGGCGTAAAATCCATTCAACAACTCGTGCGTTATTTCAAAAAGGAGGAGTCGCTTTACCGCGAGCCTGTATGGAAGCCTGCTAAAACAAACCGAAATCATCTTGATTTTTCAGATGTAAAAGGTCAGGAAAACGTTAAGCGTGCGCTTGAAATTGCCGCAGCAGGCGGGCATAATCTCCTTATGATTGGCCCTCCCGGCTCAGGAAAGAGCATGCTTGCCGAGCGCATTCCCTCTATCCTTCCCGATATGACACATGAAGAATCTCTCAAAACAACCGGGTTGCACTCAATTCGCGGCCTTGTGTCAAACGAGCAACCGCTTGTGGTTGACCGCCCGTTCCGCGCCCCACACCATTCTGCTACTCCTGCGGCACTTTCAGGCGGAGGCGCATCGCTCCTCCCGGGTGAGCTTTCACTTTCGCACAACGGCATCTTGTTTTTAGACGAGCTTCCTGAATTTCGCCGCGATTCGCTCGAAATTTTAAGGCAACCGATGGAAACCGGGAAAATTGTACTTTCGCGCGCTGCAGGCTCGGTCACCTACCCCTCGCAGTTTATGCTTGTATGCGCGATGAACCCTTGCAAATGCGGGTGGCGAGGCTACGAAACTCCGGCGCACGAATGCACGTGCTCTGACCTGTCTGTCAAAAATTATATTGGCAAGATTTCAGGTCCGCTTCTTGACAGAATTGATATCCATGTCTCCGTTCCGAACGTTACCTATGACGATATGTCAAAGGTTGAGCCCGGAGAAAGCTCCGAAGAAATCAGAAAACGCGTAAATGCCGCAAGAGCTCGCGCTCAAACGAGAGGGGTTCTTTGCAACGCGCAAATCTCTCCGAGCGAGCTTCACAAAATTATAAAGCTTGATGGTGATGCGGCAACGCTCCTTAAATCAGCCTTTGATGCGCTTGGTCTTACAGGTCGGTCGTATGATAAGATTCTGCGCCTTGCTCTTACAATAGCAGATCTTGCAGAAAGTGATGTTATCCTCTCTTCCCACATAGCGGAAGCAATTCAGTATCGTTCTCTCGACAGAAGCAATGACTGATGTTTTACTATAAATTAAAAAGGAGAGGTATCAATGAAAAAGGTTGTCTCTGTCTTTTGCATTCTTTTTTTACTTCTTAATCTCTGCGCATGTGCATCAAAAAACGAGGAGTATATCTCAGGTGCAATAAACGAGCCCGCGGAAAATGTAGCCGAGCTCAGTTTTGCAAGATATGAAAATCCGCTCCTCGGAATTATTCTGGAATATCCCGAAACTTTTGAGCGAGTGGGGAACTTTAATGTTGACAACCACATAAGCTTTGAAGAGGCCGGAACTGAAATTTACATTTATAATCCGGATAGCGAAGCTGACCTTATGATGACAGCAGAGGAATATGCCATCAACAGTCTCGACCTTCCCAATGACGAGGAAGCCGGTATGGTGACTTACGGAAAAACCCTTGGATACAGAACCTATTCCCGCATAGGCGGACGCATGAGAGTTGATTTTGTTGCCAAGGGGCTTACCTCCTTTTATCACTTTGCCTTTGTCTGCCCCGAATCTCTTTTCTCGGAGGATGACCCCGTATTTTCTGCAGTTATGAGTTCAATCAGGATTGAAGATGGCAAATATACTCTTCTCAACAAGATGCTTGCGGAATATACACTCCTTCTCGACTATGTAACCACGATGCAGTATATCACCGATGCGAACTATGCAAGCCACTGCCTTAACCTTTATGAAACCTCGAATGATGAAGCGCATCTCAATACTGCTATTAACTCATTTAAAACGATTAAAACGAATCTTGATAAGATTCACACTTTCGTACCGGGAGAAGACGAGAGCTTCCGGGATTTGTGGGAAAAAATATCTTTTTCCGCAGAGAAAATGTCCGGCTTTTGCTCTTTGGCGATTTCTGCAATCCACGCCGGCAATCTTGATGAGGTTCGGCGCATATCGCGGTCCGAGTTTCCTTATGATTTGAGCAACAATGCCCAACTTTTTTTAGATGCAATAGCTACTGAAATCAGTGAATATTAAAATCAACAAACGGGCTCGGTGGAAAACAATTTTTCGCCGGGCCCGTTATTGTTTTTATTGATAATACCGAAAATTTATAGTATAATTATTTTGCAAATTCCGGAGGTGGAACATAAAATGTACGAAGAAATTAAAGAAAACCTTAAAAACGCTGCAAAAGAGCTCATAATTGATGCAAAACTCAAAGCCGGAGATGTTGTTGCAATCGGCTGCTCAACAAGTGAGGTTGTGGGTGAAAAGATAGGAACATCAAGCATCGCTCAGCTTGGCGAAGTTATATATTCCGCCCTTGCAGATGTTTTTTCCGAAAACGGAATATATATTGCAGCACAATGCTGCGAGCATTTAAACCGCGCCCTTATTATGGAGCGGAAGGCAGCCCGCAACACATATGTCTGCAATGCCGTTCCACAGCCAAAGGCGGGCGGATCATTTGCAACCGCAGCATATAAGGCAATGAGTGACCCTGTTGCAGTTGAAAGCTTTTGGGCAGATGCCGGGATGGACATCGGCGACACGCTTATCGGTATGCACGTAAGGCCGGTAGTTGTCCCTTGCAGGTTGTCCGTAAAGAAAATAGGAGATGCTCATCTTGTCTGCGCAAGAAGCCGGGCGAAATTCATCGGTGGTGAGCGCGCTCACTACGACGATGCGCTTAAATAAAGCGTATTGGTTTACGAGAAATCGCTTGAGAATGCAAAGAGAAGGGGATTGCGATGAATAAATTTTTTGCGCTGATATACAGAATGAAATATATTTCACGCTGGTCGCTTATGAGAAACACCCGCATTGAGAATGTTGCGGAGCATTCCTTCCATGTTTCCGTTCTTGCTCATGCTCTTGCGGTAATATCGCGCGATGTTTTCGGAAACGACATAAGCCCTGAAAAAGTTGCGGCAGCTGCTCTATATCACGATATGCCGGAAATTCTTACAGGTGATTTGCCTACCCCCATAAAATACTACGGTGCCGACATAAGAAGTGCATACAAAAAAATTGAGGCAGAAGCCTCGGAAAAGCTTGTTGATATGCTTGATCCAAAAATAAGGGGCGGGATAAGAGAAAGCGCACTCTGCAATGATGATAAGGTTTCAAAGCTTGTGAAGGCTGCCGATAAGCTCGATGCATATATAAAGTGCTGCGAAGAGAAAAACGCAGGCAATCGTGATTTTGAAAAGGCTGAGCAGCAGACAAGGGCAGCGCTTGAAAAATTAAGTCTCCCTGAAGTAAAATATTTTCTTGATAATTATATAGAAGCTTTTACAAAGACGGTTGATGAGCTTTAAATTACAACCACAAGAGCCCGATGCACATTTTGCATCGGGCTCCCTTTCTGAAGATTAATCTTATTTTCCCATTATTGCTTTGTCAATTTCTTCTGCTGCGGTTTTTCCGGCACCCATTGCAAGAATAACTGTTGCAGCACCTGTTACGGCATCTCCGCCTGCCCAGACCATATCGCGGCTCGTCTTTCCGACTTCATCTGCACAAATGCCGCCCCAACGCTGTGTTTCAAGCCCCTCTGTCGAGGATGCAATCAACGGATTCGGAGAAGTTCCGATAGCCATAATAACGCAGTCGCATTCCATATCAAATTCGCTGCCTTCAATTACAACAGGACGAGCACGGCCTGATTCATCCGGCTCTGAAAGCTCCATTCTCTGGCAAGTGATGGAGGAAACTCTTCCGTCTGTTCCGTTTATTTCGATGGGGGAAGTCAAAAATTCAAACTTGATTCCTTCTTCAAGCGCATGTTCGACCTCTTCACGGCGGGCAGGAAGCTCTTTTTCCGTACGGCGATATACGAGAGTAACCTCAGCTCCTGTTCTCCTTGCTGAACGGGCAGCGTCCATTGCAACATTTCCGCCGCCGACAACAACTGCGTGCTTCGCGTGGAAAATAGGCGTGCGCGAGGTTTCCTTATACGCTTCCATAAGGTTTATTCTGGTGAGAAACTCATTTGCTGAATAAACACAGTTGAGGTTTTCGCCCGGAATCTTCATGAACTTCGGAAGCCCCGCTCCCGAGCCGATAAATACAGCTTCATATCCCTCTTCAAACAACTCATCTAGAAGGAACGTTTTTCCTATAATCATATTTGTCTTGATTTCAACACCAAGAGCCTTTAAAGATTCAATTTCATTTTTTACAACCGTATTCGGAAGCCTGAACTCAGGAATTCCATAGCTCAAAACACCGCCGGCAACGTGGAGAGCTTCAAATATTGTTACTTCATATCCCTTTGAAGCAAGTCCTCCTGCACATGCAAGCCCTGACGGACCTGCTCCGATAACTGCAACCCTATGGCCGTTACTTTCTGGCTTCTTTGGTTTTTCCGTAACATTCTTCATGTGCCAGTCAGCAACGAAGCGTTCAAGCCTTCCTATTGCAACAGGCTCACCCTTGATCCCTCGGACACATTTGGATTCGCACTGTGTCTCCTGCGGGCAAACTCTTCCGCATACTGCCGGAAGGGAGTTGGTTTCTGTTATAACCTTGTATGCTCCCTCAAAATCGCCCTCTGCTACCTTTGCAAGAAAATCAGGAATCTTTACATTTACCGGGCATCCCGATACACACGGGCGGTTTTTGCACTGCAAGCAGCGCTCCGCTTCGTCAATCGCCTGAGCCTCTGTATATCCGAGCGCAACTTCATCGAAATTACGGCTTCTTACCTCAGGCTTCTGCTGGGGCATTTCGTTTTTCTTAGGTGACATATTCGGCATTTTATTCGACCTCCTTTTTGAAGAGATTACATGCCTCTTCGCGTGAGTGAGTTTCAAAATCCCTGTACATTGCCGAGCGACGGATAGCTTCGTCAAAATCTACAAGGTGACCATCAAACTCAGGACCGTCAACACAGGCAAACTTGGTTTCTCCGCCGACTGTAAGGCGGCAGCAACCGCACATTCCTGTTCCGTCAATCATTATGGGGTTCATGCTTACAACTGTTTTAATGCCGTATTCCTTCGTGAGAAGGGATACGAACTTCATCATCGGAAGCGGACCTATTGCTATGACCTCGTCATATTTTCTTCCGCCGTCTATCAAGCGGCGCAGAGCCTCGGTTACAAGCCCGCGCTCACCGTATGAACCATCATCCGTCAGAAGATGAAGCTCGCTGCTTGCGTTTTTGAACTCTTCTTCAAGGATTACGAGGTCTTTTGTACGGAAGCCGCAGATTGCATCGACAAAAGCGCCCTGTTCATGGAGTTTTTTTGCAACAGGGTATGCTATTGCCGAGCCCACTCCGCCACCAACAACTGCAACGGTCTTTAAGCCCTCTGTTTCTGTTTTTCTTCCGAGCGGGCCTGCAAAATCGCTGATAAACTCGCCCTCTTTTTTATTCCTGAGCACCTCAGTACCCGCACCTACTATCTGGAATATTATAGTTACAGTTCCTTTTTCTCTGTCAAAATCCGCTATTGTAAGCGGGATCCTCTCACTGCTTTCATCAGCGCGGATGATAACAAACTGACCGGCATTTGCACGATGAGCAACCTCCGGGGCTTTAATAATCATTCTGCACACAGTGGGGTTGAGAGATTCTTTTTTCAAAATTTCATACATTTTAAAATTCTCCCCTTTTCCTTATCTTAATAATACATATTATATCTTACTATTTTATTTGCATTTGGTCAATCACTAAATTAATGCAAAAACCAAAATTTTTTTATTTTGTATTTACGAAAAACGAAAAATCTTGTATAATATTATTTGTATATTTGTTTTTTTATCAGAAAGGAGGATTGTGATGCCGGTTTTGAACATTGACCTTCCTGCTTCCCGCGAGGTTGTGCTGTCCGCCTCAGCAATGAATTTGCTTATGGACAAGGCTTCGGGAGATGCCGCTCTTGTTTACATATACATCCTGTCGCACAACAACACGATTGACCTCGATTCTGCTGCAAAACGGCTTCGCATGCCTCATGATGCTCTTCTTTCAGCTCTTGACCTTCTCTCTGAAACAGGGCTTATAGGAAAACCCGAGGCTCCGCCAATTCCGGAGCGGACAGATGAGCTTCCCGAATATACCCAGAGAGATGTTGCCGAGCATATGGGGCGCGACTCTGATTTTAAATATCTTGTCCACTTTTGCGAAGAACGACTCGGCAAGCTCTTGTCAACAGTTGATTTGCAAATTTTGCTCGGAATATATTCATGGCTCGGGCTCCCTGTTGACGTAATATGTCTTTTGGTAACAAGCTGTATTGACGAAACCAGAAAAAAATACGGACCCGGAAGGGTCCCTACGCTGCGAACTATTGAAAAACGCGCAAAGCTCTGGGCGCGCGACGGCATTATGACCTGCGGCAGAGCAGAAGAATATTTAAGCGAGCTTGAAAAAATCAATTCCGACAAGGTTCGGATTGCCTCTCTCTGCGGAATTAGTGCAAGAGCCCTCTCTCCCTCGGAGGAACGCTATATTTCCTCCTGGATTTCGCTTTCCCTCTCAGATGAGCTCATTGCTCTTGCATATGATAAAACCGTCATCAATACGGGCAGTCTTAAATGGAGATATATGGATAAAATTCTGCACACCTGGCACGAACAGGGCATACGGTTGGTTTCAGAGGCTGAAAGCCGCGATATTAAGCCCGCCTTTAAGAGTGATAAGCCTCCTGCTGCCGATATCTCAGCCGCAGAAAAGCTTCGCGCTCTCAACCGCAAAAACGCGCAGAGAAAGGAGTAGCTTATGAAATTCGACAACGACATAATCGAATCCATAATCCGTGCACGTGCAAACGAAAGAATAAAGCTCGAAACAGAAGCCGAGGTGATCAGGCGGGAGATTTATGATAAGCTCCCGCGAGTTTTGGAAATTGATTCGGAGCTTTCTTCCACGGCGTTTGATATAATCCGCGCCTCTTTTGGTAAAAAGGAAAGCGCAGCCGACGTTCTTGCTGCGCGCCGCAAGAAAAACGAAGCGCTTATTGCAGAGCGGGAGGCTCTTCTCACTGCCTCGGGCTATCCGAAGGATATCACCGAAGTAAAATACTCCTGCGATATCTGCAATGATACGGGGTATGACGGCGGTGTTCTCTGCCGTTGTATGCACGATCGGTATATGCAAGCTCTCACACAAAAGATAAACTCACGCCTCATACTTCCGGATGTCGATTTTTCTGATTTTTCGCTTGATTTGTATCCGGATGAAAACTCAGGCGGCCTCTCTCCAAGAGCACAAATGAAGGAGGTTTTCTCCTTCTGCCAAAACTTTTCTGAAACTTTTTCCAATGCTTCGGAAAGCTTGTTTATGAACGGCGGAAGCGGGCTTGGCAAAACCTTTCTTGCTTCTTGCATTGCAAGTGTTGTTGCAAAAAAGGGATTTTCTGTTGTGTATGACACAGCCTTCAACCTTCTGGGTCTTCTGGAGGACGTCAAGTTTGGCAGAAGTGCCGAAGATACAAGCTCACTCTTTTTATGCTCTCTGCTGATTATTGACGATGTCGGATGCGAAATGCCTACTGCTTTTACAAACGCAGCGCTTCTGAATATCATAAATTCAAGAATTCAGACAGGGCTGCCGACAATTGTTGTTTCATCATTGAAAAGGCCCGAGCTCCTTTCCCGTTACGGTGCCCAACTCCTTTCTCGCCTTGAAGGCGACTTTATAAAGCTAGAATTCCTTGGTGACGATATACGTTTAATGCGTTAATTTCCTGCATAAAATAACCTTAACAAACTCTATACATGGGAGAAAATTCAAATGAATCGTTTTCTCAAACTAGTCTCTGGTTTTCTTTTCGTTTTTTTACTGTGCACCCATGCCTTTGCAGCACCTGCGCTGATATCTGAATCCGCAGTCCTGATGGATGCCGATTCGGGGCAGATTCTCTTTGATAAGGCTATGCATACAAAGCGCTATCCTGCAAGCATAACAAAGATTGCAACCGTAATATGCGGCCTTGAAAACGGAAACCTCAAGGATAAAATCGTTATGACGGACGAAGCTGTTTTTTCAGTATCTCGCAATTCGAGCCACATCGCGCTTGATGTCGGCGAGGAAATAACCCTCGAACAGGCTTCCTATGCCGCTCTTTTAGTCTCCGCTAACGATGCCTGCAACGGAATTGCAGAAAAGTATGGCGGAACCATTGAAAACTTTGTTTCAATGATGAACAAAACGGCAGCGGAGGCAGGAGCTCTTAATACCCACTTTGTCAATGCAAACGGGTTGCGTGATGAAAACCACTACACTACAGCATACGATATGGCCTGTATTTGCAGATATGCTCTCAGAAACGCCGATTTCAGAAAAATTTTCGGAACATATAAGTACACGATGCCTTCCAACAACAAGCAGCCGGAAGAGCGTCTTTTCGTAAACCAGCATTATATGATAAGCGACCCCGCACTTTTGTATGACGGAGTTATCGGAGGGAAAACAGGCTGGACGACAGATGCCCGCTACACGCTCGTTACTGCTGCCGAAAGAAACGGTAAAACACTTATCGCAGTTGTAATGAAAAGCCCTCAGAACTATGACAAGTACACCGATACAAAGGCGCTTTTAGACTATGGCTTTGAAAATTTTGACACTCTCACCATCACAAATTCTGACCTTCCGCAGGGGAGCGGATGTCACTTGTCCTCGCCTGTTAAGTTCAGTGTTCCGAAGGGTACTGCGAAAGAGGATGTATTAATTTCAACTACAATGGAAAACGGAGAAGATTTTGTTGTTGCAGCTTTTTCTGACGGTACGGAAATCGCAAAGTTTCCCTGCTCGGTTGCTATTGATGTCTCCGCGGAGCTTCCGGAATCCTCGAAAAGAATTTCTCCGTTCTTGATTCTTGGTTTGATTCTTTTATCCGTAATCGGGCTTTTTTTCTTGCTTGTTCTGGCAATTATTATACGTAAAAAAATATACAGAGCTATACGCCGTCGGCGTAGAAGAAGAAGGAGATAATCAGCTATGAAAAAAACAATTTCCATGCTTTTAATTGCAACTCTTTTATTTTCTGTTTTTTTAGCTGCGTGTGGAAACCCGACATCAACTCTTCCGGAGTTTTACGTGGCTTCTGAGATTACAGATGATGTGCAAGCCTCTGCAAATAAAGTCGTTTCCTCCTTTATCACTGCGTTTGAGGAAGAAAATGCAAAATCGGCTCTGCCGCTTTTCTCATCCGGCTTTAATCTTTCGGAAAATGAGCTTGCAAACTTTTTTAATGAGCTTGCAAAAACAACAAGCGCTCCCTTTATTCCTTACGATGCTTATTATATCAAAGACTTGGATGTTTCGGATGCGCTTATAAAAGTTAAAAAAGCAGAGAGCGACGGTAACTATATTGAGCTTACTCCGGCTTCACGCGAGATGTATTGTGCAATATGCGTTTCCGAGGGCCAAGATGTTTCATATATGATGTCTCTTCTTCTTACAAAAGAGGGGGATGATTTTAAAATTGCATGGGTCAACCCCACCGATTTTAAATATGCCGGCAACGATGCCCCTGCGCTTTATGAAAAAACAAAAGCCCTTTCAGATGCAAAGAAAACTATTCCTGCTTATATCTCCTCTTGTATGCTCTCCGGCGTTCTTCGCCCGGGTGGGTATTTCCGTTACGAGAACGATATTGATATGGAGGATTTGTGTTATAAGCTCCATTCCGAGGTATCAGATGCTTATGCTCTTCCACTTGAACTTCGGGACACGGCCTCTTCTCTCTATCAAATAGGCATAACGAAGGATGATGAGCATGGAGTTGTCCCTCTTATTATGTTTAAAACCACAGTCCCCCTTTCCGACGATGCGAAGCTCAGACTTGAAGCAAAGCGCGTTCTCTCTGCCATTGATGAGCTTTCTCCGGGGATTTCTGAAGTCGCTGAATATGTCTGTTTTGAAACCACAAATGATGAAATTTCGGCAGACGTAGCAGCAGTTAAAAGCAAACGTTTCCTTCTATCAATAAAATAGAAATAAAAAATTCTTATTTTCTTAAAAAAAAGCTTGCAATTCTAAAAAATATATTATATAATACTTATGCAATATTTTGTGGAGGAGAGTCTGTAGTATGAAGAACTATACAGAGCCGAAGCTTGAAATCGTTGCTATTGACGTTGCTGACGTAATTACTAC
>JAZRPO010000070.1:0-4457 GCA_045649265.1 Eubacteriales bacterium | reverse complement strand
GGAATTGTCATTTCCGTCGAGCTGTTTAATACGGCGATTGAGCATTTGTGCGATGAGATGTCAAGGCGGTATGATACAGAGATTAAGAATATTAAGGACATTTCCGCAGGGGCAGTGCTTTCAGCTGCTGTTTTCTCTGCTATAGTGGGGCTGATGGTCTTTCTTTCAAAAGCTGTCTTCTCAGAAATTATAAACACCTTCAAAAGTGCACCGATAGTCCCGCTTATTATTGCGCTATCGCTTCCGCTTGCAGTTTTATTCATTGTAAGGCGGGAAAAGAAAAAATGATAAAGGGAAATATTTTTACAGCAAAAATAGATGGCTATACCTCAGAGGGCGCGGGAATCGCAAGGGTTGACGGTATGGCGGTGTTTGTTCCGCTTGCCTTGGTTGGCGAAGTCTGCGAGATTAAAATTATCAAGGTTGAAAAAAGTTTTGCATATGCAAAACTTTTGAGCGTTATTGAAAAATCCCCGGAGCGTGTGGAGAGCGAGTGTGAATGCTTTCCAAAATGCGGGGGGTGCTCGTTGTGGCATATGTCCTATGCGGAGGAGCTTCGCTTTAAGCAGGAGAGAGTAGCATCGGCAATTTCGAGAATAGCCGCGATTTCCGTTCCGATTCTTCCGATAATCGGTGCGGATAGTGTTTACAGATACCGCAACAAAGCGCAATTTCCGGTAGGCGAGGAGTTTCAAAGCGGTTTTTACAGGGCACGAAGCCACGACATAGTGCCCTCGACAAGATGCCTTATCCAGAGCGAGATTGCCGATAGTCTCCGCACGGAGGTTCACTCTTGGCAGAAAAAATTCGGAATTTCTTCGTATGACGAAAAAAGTGGCAAGGGGATTCTGCGGCACGTTTACGTGAGAAACGGCGACGGTGGCGCACTACTGTGTCTGGTGGTGACGAAAAAACCTGACCATACGGATAGGCTTATTGAGATGGTGCGTGCTGCGTGTCCGTCGGTCTGCGGGATAATGCTCAATATCAACAGAAAAAACACAAATGTAGTTTTGTCGGATGAATATATAAGCCTATGGGGAGAGCAGGAGCTTTTCGACGAGCTTTGCGGAAACGAGTTCTGCATTTCTCCCGCATCGTTTTATCAGGTAAACCATGCCCAGACGGAAAAGCTCTATGAAACGGCGGTGAATCTCGCATTGTCCGGCGGCGCTGAAACAGCGCTTGATTTGTATTGCGGAATCGGAACAATAACGCTTGCACTTGCAAGGCGGCTTCAGAGGGTAATCGGAGTTGAGGTTGTGCCGCAGGCGATAGAGAACGCAAAAGAAAACGCAAAGCGCAATGGAATCTGCAATGCTGAGTTTTTCTGCGCCGATGCGGGAGAAGCGGCAAAGATGCTTGCAGACCGAGGAGAACGGCCTGATGCAATAGTCGTTGACCCGCCCCGCAAAGGCCTTTCCCCCGACGTTGTTTTTGAAATCAAGAAAATGGCACCAAAAACGCTTGTGTATGTTTCGTGTGACCCCGCAACGCTTGCGCGGGATTTAAAACTCTTCTGTGAAGACGGTTTCTTTAATGTGATAAGTGTTCAACCTGTCGATATGTTCCCAAGAACAAGCCACGTCGAGTGCTGTGTGCAACTGTGTCGCAACTAGCACTCATCGATATAAATCTCTTGCGAGATTTTCGATATATCCTGACGGATTCTATATGCCTGACAGCTCGATATGTTGCCTTACGGCAACGAGATTTATATCATATCGAAACCTAGCATAGCGAGGTTATATCGAATTTTGCGAAAGCAAAATATATCGAACACGCAAAGCGTGTATATCGACAAAGGAGACTGAATTATGGAAGAAAAGAAAAACGTATTAAGAGAAGAAACTATAAGTTTCGCAATAGAAATATCTGATATTTGTGATAACATCAAAGGTTGCTCGGTATATATTAACCAACTATTGAGATGTTCTTCATCCATTGGCGCTAATCTCCATGAAGCAAAGTATGCTCAAAGCAAGGCTGATTTTATAAATAAATTAGAAATTGCATTAAAAGAGAGTTTTGAAACTGAGTATTGGTTAGAATTATTATATCGCAAAAGTAAAATTGATGAATCTACATATAAATCTTTACTTAACAAATGTGGAACAATGAGAAGAAAACTTATTGCTTCGGTTACTACGGCGAAAAATGGAGGGATGAACAAATGACAATTTTAGATGAAGTAAGAGAAACTTTTAAGAATATTGAATTAGAATCAGAGTTTACTACCTCTGAGATTAAGGAAATGGTATATTTAAAATTCGGAAGAAATAAAAGCAGTGTAATTCCAAGCGATTATTGTTACAATATGACTAATAAAGGAAAAGTTGGAAGTTTGGAGAAATTCAATATCTTTATACAGTTAAAAAGAGGATTGTATAAGTTTGTAGGTGAAAATTACAAATATTGATACTGTCGCAGACTACACCCAAAACATGTGGAGTGCGTGTGCCTTATGGAGCGGGCAAAATCAGTTTAAATAAAAATATACATGCTTGCAAAGGCGGCTAATATACAGTATAATGAGAAAACATAAGAAAAAAGCATAGGGGATGTTGAATTTGTCAAAAGAAATTTCAAAAAAAGCATTTGAAATTATAAAGAAGATGCAGCAAAATGAGCTTAATGAAAGCGTTATTTACGAGAAAATATCGCGCTTTGCAAAGGGTGATGAGAACAAAAAGGTTCTGCTCCGGCTTTCAAATGAGGAG
Organism: Eubacteriales bacterium; assembly: GCA_045649265.1. GTDB lineage: Bacteria > Bacillota > Clostridia > Oscillospirales > JAAYXM01 > SIG480. The sequence goes on along the minus strand of JAZRPO010000070.1, from coordinate 1,737 downwards.
AAGGCTCATTGCGAAATCTGGGAAAAGTATACGGGAATTAAAATGAAGCCCAACAAATTCAAAGTGCTTAAATACAGCTTGATTGCGAGAATTCTCGGCTTTACTTTTGCCGTTAAGCTTATGGAGATCGGTGAGGAGAATGCGCAGAGTGAGTATGAGCTGATTGAGAAAGAAATTGCGGAGAGCGCTTCTATAAGAAAGCAGGAAAAAGAGCACGAAGAGGCGCTTCTCAATATGCTGGACGAAGAAAGCCTCAGATATGTCGGCAGCATGGTGCTCGGCATGAATGATGCTTTGGTTGAGCTTACAGGCTCGCTTGCGGGTTTCACCTTTGCAATGCAGAACACAAGGCTGATTGCGGTTTCGGGCTTGATTATCGGAATCTCCGCGACATTTTCAATGGCTTCGAGTGAATTTCTTTCGGCAAGGAGCGAAGGGCGCGATGATGCGTTTAAGTCATGTACGTATACGGGAATTGCGTATCTCATAACGGTTGTTCTTCTCATTTTGCCGTATCTGCTTCTTAAAAACTCACAATATATGCTCGCACTTGGAATTATGCTTGCAATCGTGATTCTTATTATCGCGGCATTTACCTACTATATCTCCGTTGCGCAGGGGCAAAAGTTCCGTCCGCGTTTCCTGGAAATGACGGTAATCAGTGTTTCTGTTGCTGTTCTTTCGTTCTTCGTAGGTGTTGCGGCAAAGCACTTTCTCGGAGTTGATATTTAATCCGTTTTTGAAATCTTAAAAATATAAATGCCGAACAGGCCGCAGCAACTAAGCTTTGCTGTGGCCTGTTTCTTTTAAAATATAAAAAGTTGTTCTGTTCTTTTTTATAAAAATGTGATAAAATTATCAGGTTAGAAATAAAGTTGTATGGGGGTAAAGATTTATGAAAAAGTTCGGCTCAATTATAAAAATAAAAGGAGTTTTTGAAGAGGGCAGCAGCTTCAGGCTTTTTCTTCTCTCTGTCCTTGTAACAGGAATTTCATACGGTCTTTACAAAGGCATGCTTGATAACTTTCTTGCAGAGGTCGTCGGGATGGGAGAAATGGACCGTGGTGTGACCGAGTTTTTCCGTGAGCTTCCCGGAATTTTATTGGTGTTTATTCTCGCTGCGTTCTATATGCTCTCCGCAGAAACACTGTATAAAGTTGGAGCTGTAGTTATGCTTGCAGGTATGGTTATGCATTCGGCCCTTCCGGCAACAAAGGTTTTGACAACTCTTGCAATATGTATGTACTCTATCGGTGAACATATTCAGATCGGAATGAAAAGCACGCTTTCCCTCAAATATGCAAAACCGGGCGCAGGAGGCTCGGCTCTGGGTGCACAGACTGCCGTTAACCAGATAGGAACCCTTTTTGGATACATAATTGTCGTATTCGCCTTCTCCATGCTTGCAACAAAGCAGCCTTATAAAGAGTTTTTTATTCTTGCGGCAGCGCTTGCTCTCGTAAGCGTGCTCTTTACCTTGAAAATAAGCGGAAGAAGCGAAACAGATAAGACAAAGCAAAGGTTTTATTTCGCCAAAAAGTATAAGAAATACTATATGCTTGAAATGTTCTATGGCGCGAGAAAGCAGGTCTTTCTGACCTTTGGTCCATATGTTCTTATTCTTTTTTACGGTGCAAATGCGGCTACCGTCAGCCTCTTGTTTGCAATTTCTGCAACAGCCTGCTTCTTTGCATCTCCGATTATCGGGCGTATTATAGATAAGCTCGGATATAAGGT
>JAZRPO010000069.1:0-10493 GCA_045649265.1 Eubacteriales bacterium | reverse complement strand
ATTATACAGGGGGTTCCCTCTATCGTCTGGACAAGGTTCGGAAGCGCGGCTTCTTTAAACAGCGCTGCCATTGCACCGTGCGCGTTTATATCCTTTGCAAAAATCGGCTTCCCCTCATAGCTGTAGCCGATGAGTATTTCGCCAAAACGGCGCTTTAAATCTGCAAAGTTTTCTGAAAGGCACAGTATCGCCATAACCTCGCTTGCGACGCTTATCATAAAGCCATCCTCACGGGTTACGCCGTTCTTTGCGCCGCCAAGCCCTACTACTATCTGGCGGAGAACGCGGTCATTCATGTCAAGAACGCGCCGAACCTCAATGCTTTTCGGGTCGATGCCGAGCGCATTGCCCTGCTGTATATGGTTATCACAAAGCGCGGCAAGCAAATTATTTGCAGTTGTTATGGCGTGCAAATCGCCCGTGAAATGAAGGTTAATATCCTCCATCGGAAGCACTTGTGACCAACCGCCGCCTGTCGCTCCGCCCTTTATCCCGAACACAGGCCCGAGCGACGGCTCGCGCAGAGCTATTATCGACTTTTTCCCGAGCTTCCACATAGCCTGCCCGAGTCCGACTGTCGTTGTAGTTTTTCCCTCGCCCGCCGGGGTCGGGTTTACAGCCGTAACGAGAATAAGCTTTCCCTTACGGTTATTTGAAACGCGTTTTTCAAGCTCGGATGTAACCTTTGCCTTATATGCTCCGTACTGAATGAGCTCATCCTCAGCTATCCCGACTTTTTGGGCGACATCTTTTATTTTAAGCATTTTAACGCTCTTTGCAATTTCGCAATCCGTAAGCAATGTTATCCCTCCAACTATATATAGAGTTATTATACCATATCTTTCACCCAAATAAAATACTTTTTTAAACATAATACAAAAAACGGAGACATCCCAGAAACGGGATGTCTCCGCAAAAAATGCATATATTAGCCGAGTCTCTTCTTGAGATCTGCGAGCTGGTTAAGCAGCTCTTTCGGCATTCTGTTGCCGACGCTCTGAATCTTGTCATAGAATGCTTCAAGGTTTGCAGCATCCTCTTTCCAGAGGTCCTTATCAACAGAGAGAATATCGCGAAGAACATCAATAGTAACTTCGTCCTCAATTCCTGCACGGTTTATATCTTCAGCCTTCGGAACATAACCGATAGCCGTCTCGTCTGCGCCGACTTCATCGTCACAACGCTTGAGTATCCACTCAAGAACACGGAGGTTATCTCCGAATCCCGGCCAGAGGAATTTGCCGTTTGAATCTGTTCTGAACCAGTTTGTGTTGAATATCTTCGGCTTCTTTGTAATCTTCTTGCCCATCTCAATCCAATGTGCGAAGTAGTCACCCATGTTGTATCCGCAGAACGGAAGCATAGCCATCGGGTCACGACGGACAACGCCTACTGCACCTGCAGCTGCAGCAGTTGTTTCAGATGCCATGGCAGATCCTACGAAAACGCCGTGGTTCCAGACAAATGACTGATATACGAGCGGAGCTGTCTTTGCGCGACGGCCACCGAATACAATAGCAGAAATCGGAACTCCCTTCGGGCTCTCAAACTCAGGAGAAATGCACGGGCACTTGCAAGCCGGAGCTGTGAAGCGGGAGTTGGGGTGAGCACCCTTCTCACCGGACTCAGAATCCCACTTTTCGCCTTTCCAGTTGATAGCATTCTTCGGGGGGTTCTTATCGAGGCCTTCCCACCAAACCGTGTTATCCTCGACGTTATGAACAACGTTTGTGAAGATAGTATCCTGGAGGCAGGTATGGAGAGCGTTGGGGTTGGATTTTTCGTTTGTTCCGGGAGCAACTCCGAAGAATCCTGCTTCGGGGTTAATAGCCCAGAGGCCGCCATCCTCACCGATGCGGAGCCATGCGATATCATCACCTACGCACTCAACCTCATAACCCTTTTCCTTATAGGACTTCGGCGGAATGAGCATAGCGAGATTTGTTTTTCCGCAAGCAGACGGGAATGCTGCTGCGATATACTTTTTCTTGCCATTCGGAGCCTTGACGCCGAGGATGAGCATATGCTCAGCCATCCAGCCTTCCTTGCGACCCTGATATGAAGCAATACGGAGAGCAAAGCATTTCTTACCGAGAAGAACGTTGCCGCCGTAACCGGAGTTAATTGACCAGATTGTGTTATCCTGCGGGAACTGAACGATGTATCTCTCCTCAGGATCCATGGTAGCACGGGAATGGAGACCATGAACAAAGTCAGCACTGTCGCCGAGATGGTCAAGAACACTCTTGCCGATGCGAGTCATGATTGCCATATTAAGAACAACATAGATGGAGTCTGTAATCTCTATGCCTGCCTTTGCAAACGGAGAGCCTACAACACCCATTGAGAACGGAAGAACATACATTGTTCTGCCCTTCATGCTGCCGTCATAAAGCTTTGTGAGCTTTGCATACATTTCTTTCGGATCCATCCAGTTGTTTGTGGCGCCTGCTTCTTCCTTTGTGGGAGCGCAGATAAACGTGCGGTCCTCTACACGCGCAACGTCGTCAATAGCGGTTCTGTGGAGGTAGCAACCCGGAAGTTTTTCCTCGTTGAGCTTTATCATCTCGCCTGTGGAAACAGCCTCAGCACGGAGAGCTTCAAGCTGTGCCTCGCTACCGTCAATCCAAACGACAGAATCTGGCTTGACCAAATCGGTCATCTCGCGGACCCAATCATTTACATACTTGTTAGTTGTCAAACTCATTTGTGAATTCGCCCCTTTCGCAATATTGCAATTTCTTCTAACTACAATTTTAGTATTTTTCTCTCAAAATATCAAGTGTATTTCCTTAGAAAATTAAATTTTTAACAAAGTTTTTTTATGCATCTTGCACAAAAGTTTTCTCTTTTTGAAAAAGTTTTTCAAAAAGATGACACGAGATGCGTTTTTTTATTTAAATTTTGCCTGTTTTACCATTTTAACTCATTTTCCCTGCCTCTATTTTTGTTTTCAACATACATTTTACGACCTGTTATTTATTATATTTCTTTTATAATGTTTATATGCATAAAAGTTTATATATTTTATTCGAAAGGAACAAAAGAAATGGATATCAAAACAAGAACAGGCGAAAAAGCTCACATACATATTATAGCGCGGTCTTTTTTTAAAAAACTTCCGCTCGCACTTCTTCCCTATCCGCTCTGTTTCGGAATTGCTTTTCTTTTCTCTCGCGCAATTTTTTTCGGCAGCATCGCACCATTCGGCCTTGCAATCAGCGCGGCACTCGGGAATTCGAGCTATTCCCTGTTCGGTCTTTTAGGTGCTACCTTTGGTTATCTCTCCGTGCTTGACAAAATCAACTCGCTGAAATACATTGCTTGCATAATTCTCATTTTCACTGCGCATTTTGTTTTCTCCGGGACAAGCCTGCCAAAAAAACAGCTCTTCACTCCGCTTTCAATCGCCATCCCGGCAACCTGCATCAATTTTGTTTTCATCGCAAGCGGAAGCTTTTCTGTTTTTGACATCGCCCTGTCCTTTCTTGAAATCTCGCTTGCCGCAGTTTGTGCTTTTTTTCTCTCAAAACTGGCAGACCGCAATTTAACTTCTCCGAAGGATATTTCTTTCGGGCTTCTCACTCTCGCGGCAGGCCTGATTTCTTCACTTTCGGGACCCCTTCTTTTCGATTTTTTCTCAGTGGGAAGAACTGTTGCTTTTCTCCTTATCATTCTTTGCGCTTTTTGCGGAGGTATAGGCGCAGGAGCTTGTTCGGGAGTTATCTTTGGAACCTGCATTTCGCTTTCGCTTTCCGCTCCTGAACACAGTATTGCTCTCGGAGTTTGTGGAATCTGCTCTGCCCTTTTTTCAAAATTCGGAAAACCTGCCGTCTTTCTCTCGGGTGCTCTTTCGACGCTCTGCATGTATGCGTGCCTTAACCATACACTTGTCCCTGCGCTTTCCGCTGAGTTTTTAACTGCAGGGATTCTGTTTTTCCTTACCGAAAAGATTTTTTCGAAGCATACACGACGGTTTTTCATAAATCAACAAACGCGCTCCGACATTCACCTTCGAGCTTATGCCACAGAACGCTTGAATCACGCAGCAGATGCCTTTCGCAGCCTTGGCAGCGTTTTTAGCGAACTCCACCGAAAAGAGGAAACAAAAAACCTTTCCGATGTGCGAAATTTTTTTGAAAAAAGCTCTCGCACTCTCTGTAAAAGCTGCTCTCTTTCGTCAATATGCTGGGATAAAGATTTCGAATCCACCCGTGACGCTTTTACAAAAGCCGGCGATGCTATAGTCAAAAACGGAGCACTGCAAGCGCGAGATTTCCCAATCTACTTTTCCTCACGTTGTCTGAATACAGAAAATATTGTAAGCTCCGTCAACCGTGAAATTTTTGCGATGAGGTACAGGAGCCAATTTGATAAAAAGCTCCGTGAGAGCCGTGAAATTCTGACACGGCAATATTCCGATGCTGCCACGATTTTTTCCGGAATATCGCTTGACATTTCAAACAATGCCCGTTTTGACGAAATGGCAGAAGCTGAAATTGCAGATGCCCTCACGCGGCGCGGAATTCTTTGCGATACAGCAGTATACCGCGATGCGGAAAATCACATAAACATTCATCTTTGCGGTCGCGATTTGAAGGAAATAGAGAAAAATTATGACAACTTCTATCCCATTTTTTCCTCAGCCTGCAAAGCTCCGCTTACCTTGCCAAAATACACTTCTTCTCAAAACCTTGACGACATTGTTATTCGTGAGAAGCCAAGGCTTCGGGCAGTTTTTGGTGCGGCTGTAAAGAGCCGTAGCGGTGCTTCGCAAAGCGGAGATTCGGGAACGCTTTTTTATCCTGCAAACGGAAAGCTCGCCTTGCTCCTCTCTGACGGAATGGGAAGCGGAAAGCTTGCCGCAAGAGAGAGCGCAGAAAACATAAAGCTTCTCTCCGAACTTCTCCGCTCGGGGCTTTCGCCAAAAAATGCACTGTCGACACTGCAATCTGCGCTTTTGCTCCGTTCCGAATTTACGTATGCATTTGCAACGCTTGACCTCTTGTATGCAGATATGTTTTCAGGCCACGCCGAATTCTATAAGCTCGGCGGTGCGCCGACATATATAAAGCGCGGCGACAAGATACGCAGAATTACTGCATCTTCGCTTCCCGCGGGAATAACTCTGACAGGCTCTCTTGAGCCCGACATTACCCAACATTCTCTTCTTCCCGGAGATTTTGTAATTATGACGAGCGACGGAATAGCAGACGGAACAGACGACGTGCGTCTTCTCGAATTTCTTGTTTCTCAAACCCCGACGTCTGCAAAGGCTCTTGCCGATGAGCTTCTTGCCTTTTCTCTTGCTTCTTACGGAAAAAATGATGATATGACCGTTGCAGTAATTGCAATAGAGAGCGAATATTGATTTGTTTTTTTGGCAAACTAATTCAAAAGATGTCAGGAGATGCATATGGTTAAGGGAATTTCCAAACGCGTTATTGTTGTAAAAACACCTATCGGCAGTATTTTTGATGAGGCGATATTCATACTTCGTGAAGATTCTTTATCGCCGGACATGGATGCTAAACAAATTCTTAAAGAGGCTTGCGCCGCCGCAGATGAATACGTAAAAAATAACTGTGTTGACAGTGCGCGCTTTCGCTTTAAAAAACCTCCGCACCTCGTCATCTCTATTCTCATCCTTTGTATTCTCACACTCCTCGCTCTTATATTTCTCCTGTAAAACAAAAACTGCGGCGTACTTTTTCTTGAAAATGCCTTTAAAAGTAAGTCTCACCGCAGTTTTTGTTTATCGTATAAAGAGAGCTGCACCAAGCATTTGCATGATGCAGCTCTTTTTTTACCTGTCTTATAGACTATCTCTGAACACGGCCCGAACCATCTCCACCCATGAGCGCTTTAACCTCAGAAAGTGTTGCGCGGTTATAGTCACCACCGATAGAGTGTTTGAGGCAGGATGCGGCAACTGCGAAGTTGAGAGCATCTTCCTTGTTGTCATAGTTATTGAGACCGTAGATAAGACCGCCCGAGAAGGAATCGCCGCCGCCTACGCGGTCAACAATATCTGTAATCATATACTTGCGGCTGAGATAGAAGTTTTCTCTGTCGCAGAGGCAAGCAGACCATCCGTTTGTATCTGCGCTCTTGCTCTCACGGAGAGTAATCGCAAGAGTCTTCATATCTGGATACTGCTCAAGCACCTTGCGAGCGAGAGCTTCATACTTTGCCGTATCGAGAACGCCATCCTCAACCTTGACATCAACTGTGATGCCGAGAGATTTCTGACAATCTTCTTCGTTTGCGATACCAACATCAACATACTTAACAAGCTCACACATAACCTCAGGAGCGGTTTTGCCGTATTTCCAGAGGTTTTTGCGGAAGTTAAAGTCACAAGATACCGTAACTCCAAGCTTCTTAGCTGCCTTTACGGATTCAAGAGCGAGCTCTGCCGCAGATGCGGAAATAGCCGGAGTGATGCCTGTGATATGGAACCAGGTCGCGCCGTCAAAAATCTTTTCCCAATCAAAATCACCCGGCTTTGCAAGCGCGATAGCTGAATATTCGCGGTCATAAACGACCTTTGAAGCGCGCTGGTTTGCGCCTGTTTCGAGGAAGTATATACCCATTCTTCCGTTTGTGCGGATGATGTCCTTTGTGTCAACTCCGAAGTAGCGAATGTCACCTATACAAGCATCGCCTATTGCGTTTGTGGGAAGCGCCGTGACAAAAGAGGCTTCCATTCCGTAATTTGCGAGCGAAACTGCAACGTTTGCTTCTCCGCCGCCAAAGGTCGCTTCAAGCGAGGGCGACTGGAAGAATCGTTCAAGCCCCGGCGACTTCAATCTGAGCATAATTTCTCCAAAAGTTACTACTTTTGCCATGATGATTATCTCCTTTTTTGTGTGTTATGTATTTTATTACTTTGCTGCAAGATCAGATTTGTGTTTTTCAAGGATGCGATTGATTTTTTCAATCGGGCTGAGAAGAGAGCTAATTGATGTGTCGTGGTTCATCGTATCAATAATGAGAGAGAGGAATTTAGACATATCCGCCTCCTCATACCATGGGGCATCAATAACCTCCTGCTTGTGGTAGTTGAGGTTTGTTGAGAATACTTTTGAAATTGCACCATCTGCATATGCCTTGTCGAATGACTTAGTACCCTCAGTAAAGAGGCCGAAGGTGACACCGACAAAGATGCGCTTGGCCCCCCTCTTTTTGAGCTCATAGGCAATCTCTATGACAGATTCACCTGAGGAAATCATATCGTCAATAATAAATACATCTTTTCCTTCAACGGAATCGCCGAGGAACTCGTGGCTTATAATCGGGTTGCGCCCATTTACAAGCTGAGTGTAGTCGCGGCGCTTGTAAAACATACCGACATTCACACCAAGCATGCTTGCAAAATAAAGGCTGCGGCTCATCGCACCCTCGTCAGGGCTGACAACAACAAGCTTGTCCTTGTCTGTTTCAATGTCCGGAACAGCGCGAAGAAGTGCTTTTATAATCTGGTAAGTCGGCCTTACATTTTCAAAACCAATAAAGGGAATAGCATTCTGGACGCGGGAATCGTGAGCATCAAATGTGATGATATTATCAACGCCAAGATGTTGGAGTTCCTGCAACGCCATTGCACAGTCAAGAGATTCGCGAGCAGCCTTGCGATGCTGACGGCTTTCATACAAAAGCGGCATAATTACATTGATGCGCTTTGCCTTTCCGCCGATAGCCGCAATAACGCGCTTGATATCCTGAAAAATATCATCCGGGCTCATGTGACATTCCATATTGTACATCTTATAAGTACAGCTATAATTGCTGATGTCTGCAATAATATAAATATCGTATCCTCGGACAGTTTCTTTCAGAATCGCCTTGCCTTCTCCCGACGCAAATCTCGGAGTTGCGTGGTCGATGAGGTATGTATCTCTCAGATATGCCGGAAAATGAAGCGGAACGTTTCCGTTTTCTACGTTGTAGCGCCTCTGCTGGACAAGGTTCTTATCCACCATATTTCCGAGCTCGCGGCTGCTGTCAAGTGAGATAATCCCTATCGGAGCATAAGGAATTTTATCATCCGGTGCTGCGCTGAATGTGCTTGACATATACTTTTCCCCTTTACTTTTGTTTATTTAAAAAAGAATATTTACCTGCTTTATATGATAGCATATAATAAAACTTTTCGCAAGGCTTACGAGAGATGATTTCGCTCTTTTTCTTGATTTTTTTGTTGAGAGCCCCCCCTGTCATCCTCTTTCTTCTCTGTTTAGATATTTTTGTCCAAATCAAAATTTTTTCGTTGACGGAATCTTATTTTTGTATTATAATATATCTGTTCCGTTGCTGGTATAGCTCAGTTGGTAGAGCAACGCATTCGTAATGCGTGGGTCGCGGGTTCGAGTCCCATTACCAGCTCCAATAAGAGAAACCTCAAACCTTTTGGTTTGGGGTTTTTCTTTTAGTAATGGAACTCGAACCCTGAGAGGGTTTTTGCGGTTAAAAAAAACAGTCCGGTGGACTGTTTTTTAGCAAAAAGGTGTGCAGACGGGTACCGAAAGGCAAAGCCTTTGGGTCGTCAAACAGTAAAGACGCCATCGGCGGCTTTGTCCCATTACCAGCTCCAATAAGAGAAAAGTCAGACCATTCATGGTCTGACTTTTCTCTTACTTATGATTTTGAAGCAAAATGCAGATATTTTTACTATCTTTATACGATTTCGCTTTTATACGGAAAGACTATGGCACAAATGATGTATGCGATTATTCCGCTACCGCCGATAGCTGTAAAAATGATCCATGCAAGGCGGATAATCGTGGGGTCAATACCAAAATACTCTGCAATCCCGCCGCATACTCCCGCGAGCTTCTTACCTGCTTCAAATTTGTATAACTTTCTCATTTCTAGCCCTCCAAAAAGAGATTTATCTTGCATCCAGCATTGCTTTTTTCATTGCCCAGAGTTTCTCGGAAAGGTCTACATAATATTTATGCGGATTTTCAAAACGACAAACCTCGCTCCACAACTCATCAACCCTCTCTGCACAGAATGTACGAAGCTCATTGACGGAACGCTCACGGTAAACGCACTTGCCCTTATCAAAAAGTTGTTCGTGAAGCGAGCGCGCCGTGAAGTTGTCTATCGTTTTGCGCTTCCACGTATGCTCAGGGTCAAACAACTCATACGGCTTCCCGCTCTCTATCACCTCGTCGTGAAGCGTGATAACGTCTGCCATTGCTTTTCCGCTTTCGTTGTCTATAAGCCTCCAGAGCTTTTTGAAGCCCGGGGTTGTAATCTTCTCTACATTCTCAGAAAGCTTTATTTTCGGGATAATCTCTCCGTTTTGTTCTACTGCGGCAAGCTTATAAACACCACCAAAGACAGGCTCGCTCCTTGATGTTATAAGCCTCTCACCCACACCGAAAATATCAATCTGCGCGCCCTGCATGAGAATGTCGCGGATTATATATTCATCAAGCGCATTGGAAGCTATGATTTTGCAATCCGGGAATCCCGCGTCATCAAGCATTTTTCTTGCCTTGCGCGAGAGATATGTCATATCTCCGCTGTCTATTCGTATGCTTTTTGGTCTGTATCCGTTCGGAACAAGCACTTCGTTAAATGCCTTTATTGCATTTGGGATTCCTGATTTCAATACGTTGTAGGTATCTACAAGAAGAGAGCAGTTATCCGGGTATGTTTTTGCATATGCTCGGAAAGCCTCAAGCTCCGTCGGAAACATCTGCACCCAGCTATGTGCCATTGTACCTGTTGCGGGAATGCCGTAGTCTCGCTCTGAAATTGTGCAGGCAGTACCGACACAGCCACCGATATATGCAGCACGCGCACCATAAATCGCGCCATCATAACCCTGGGCACGGCGAGATCCGAACTCCATAACAGGCCGCCCCTGAGCCGCTCGAACTATTCTGTTGGCTTTTGTTGCGATAAGGCTCTGATGATTTATGGTAAGAAGGACCATTGTCTCAACAAGCTGAGCTTCGATTGCTGGGGCTCTGACAGTAACAATAGGCTCACCGGGGAAAATCGGAGTACCCTCAGGCACAGCCCACACATCTCCTGAAAATTTGAACGAACGGAGATATGAGAGAAACTCCTCACTGAACAACTTCTTCCCACGCAAAAATTCTATATCGTCATCGTCAAAGGAAAGCTCGCGAAGATACTCGACAAGCTGTTCCACTCCCGCCATAATTGCATAGCCACCACCGTCAGGATTCTTGCGGAAGAACATGTCGAAATATGTAATCTGATCTTTCATCCCATTTTCAAAATATCCCTTTGCCATGGTCAGTTCATAAAAATCCATGAGCATTGTGAGATTTATGTTTCTTTTCATATTTCTACCACCTACTTAACTTTGTACATATTTTACCACTATCGCAAAATTTTATCAATAGTCCGAAAACAAAAAATCCCTAAAACAGTACTTCACAGGGATAACTCGCCCTGAAACCACGATTCCGGCACAGAACTGCATTAAAAAAACCTCGCAATCCATA
>JAZRPO010000068.1:0-13099 GCA_045649265.1 Eubacteriales bacterium | reverse complement strand
CTTCTCGCCGCCCGTGAGGATAAGGTTTCCCCCATGCATTTTGATAATCCAGTTTTCTTTTGATTTTCCGAGCACATTTGCGCGCTTTGCATACTCTGTCTGACCGACATAGATGCACTTGCCCTCTGCAGCGCTCTCGGATACGATATCAAGCTCAACATCAAGAGATTTTTTTATGTATTCCTGCAACTCCTCAGCCGCTGTTTTTTCTACAACTGAAGCGTCATTGGGAATAACTATCAGACAATCTTTTTCTCCCTTTTTGAGAAATATCTTTTCCATCGTAACAAAACCCCTTTTTATTCTATTTTAGAGTCAGCTAATTCTATCATACACCTTTAAATTTTGCAATAACAAAAACAAAAGTTTCCGGTGAATTTTTGCCACAATATTGAATACATATAAATAGTATTACATCGTAGCAGTCATTCAAACTGCTACGATGTAAAAAGTCTGACTTTTCGGGGTCGCATCAATGCGAATCCCGGAATTTTTTATTTTTACTATTTCAGCTTATTCTTTGATGAATCCTTAACAAGCTTTGAAAGCGCTATCAGAGCCATAACGTTCGGAATAACCATAAACTGATTAAAGGTATCCTGCGTGAGCCATACAAGCTCGTTTTCCGTAACAATTGTGCCGAGGAAAACGAAGACGATTGCAATTATGAAGTAAACAATTTTTGACTTCTTGCCGAAGAGGTGCTCGAAATTGATCTCGCCAAAGAGGTTCCAGCTGATGATAGTTGTGAAAGCGAAGAACATAAGGCAGATTGCAACGAATGCATTTCCGAGCCATGTTCCGAATACACTTCCGAATGCCGCCTGAGCAATATTTGTCTTATCAAGACCCGCTGACGCAATCATATCAGCATATGTAGCTCCGTCAGCCCCCGCAAGAGCTCCGCCTGTTGTGTATGTGCAGGTAATAACGACAAGCGCTGTCATTGTAAGAACGATGAATGTGTCAATGAAAACACCGATCATAGCAGCTACGCCCTGATCGTGCGGCTTCTCGACATTTGCCATAGCGTGAGCATGCGGAGTTGAACCCATACCGGCTTCATTGGAGAAGAGTCCTCGCTTTGCGCCCTGGCTGATCGCTGTCTTGAGAGCGTAACCGATTCCACCACCGATGAGAGCATCGGGAGTGAAAGCGTACTTGAAGATGAGAGCGAATGTTTCGGGGATTCTTGTGATGTTTACCGCAAGAACGATGAGAGCGCCAAGGATGTAGAGAACGCCCATAATCGGAACGATCTTTTCAGCTGCAGATGCGATTCTCTTTGCGCCGCCGATTACGATGAATCCAACAACAACTGCGAGAACCAGACCTGTTACCCATGTCGGGACACCAAAAGCGGTATTGATTGTCGCTCCGATGGAGTTTGACTGAACCATACCACCGATAAAGCCGAGGGAGATAACGGTTGCAATAGCGAAGAAGCCTGAAAGGAATGTTCCGAACTTTCCCGTAAACGCTCTCTTTATGTAGTAAATCGGGCCGCCGTGAACCGTGCCGTCCTCATCAACCTTCCTTGTCTCCTGAGCAAGAACAGCTTCTGCATAGATTGTAGCCATACCGAGAAATGCAATTACCCACATCCAGAAGATAGCACCCGGACCACCGATGAGGATAGCACCTGATGCACCTACAATGTTACCGGTACCGACCTGACCTGCAATAGCAGTAGCAAGAGCCTGGAAAGAACTGAGGCCGCTCTCTTGCTTTTCACCGAAAAACTTTACGTTTGAAAAAGTTTTCTTCATTCCTTCGCCAAAGCAGCGAACCTGAACAAAGCGAGTCTTTATCGTAAAATAAAGACCGATGCCTACAAGCAGAATTATGAGAACATAGTCTGCCATATAGGTGTTGATTGCATTCATCACACTTAGTAAAACCGCTTCGATTTTTGACATAATGAAACCTCCTAAAAATTTGATTAAAATAAAAAAATGCCACATAAAATGCAGCACTCTGAAAAATCACACGCAAAAGCAATAAACTTGCACGTGCTTTTCTCTGTTCTTTTGCCTGAGAGATTCAGAAGCAATCCGCCTCCTTACACCTTCGGCACTCATTAAAGAGATTCTCCAGAGTCCCCTCCACTTTCAGTTTCACACGGCACGCATAATTCTGAAAGTTTCATCAGGCTATATTTAACATAGAGAAGTCTAACATACTTTTTTATACAATGCAACACTTTTTTACAAAAAACTCTTTTTTTCTTAACCTAAAACCACATCAAGAATCATCATGACCGAAAAACCGACTGCAAACATAGTCGTTCCTATATTTGAATGTTCTCCGTGCGACATTTCGGGAATAAGCTCTTCGACAACGACATAAATCATAGCACCGGCGGCAAAGCTCAGAAAATACGGCAAAAGCGGAACAACCAGGCCTGCCGCAAGTAAGGTAATAAGTGCGCCTATCGGTTCGACACTTCCCGAGGCGACTCCGTATAAAAATGACTTTGTTTTTCCAAGCCCATCGTTTCTGAGTGGCATTGAGATTATTGCTCCCTCGGGGAAATTCTGGATGGCAATACCTATCGAAAGAGCAAGCGCCCCCGCTCCTGATACTGCAGCATCACCGTGAATCGCGCCCGCAAGCACTGCACCGACAGCCATTCCTTCGGGCAAGTTGTGCAAAGCTACTGCAAGAACCAGCATTGACGATTTTTTTAAATTGCTCTGCACACCCTCAACCTCACCGGCGTTGCGATGAAGATGCGGAATAATGCGGTCAAGCAGAAGAAGAAACAGAATACCCAGCCAGAAACCCACCGTTACGGGAATAAAAGACCATTTTCCCATATGGCTTGCGTATTCAAACGACGGGATGATAAGGCTCCACACGGAAGCCGCAACCATCACGCCTGCTGCAAATCCGGTGAGCGAGCGTTCAAGAGTTTTATTTGTTTTCCCCCTGAAAAAAAATACGCATGACGAACCGAGAGCGGTTCCCAAAAGAGGTATTAGTATTTCAAATATTATAACACTTTCTCTCATTTTTCCTTCTTCCTCTCATCAATTCCCGTGATATGAGCAACGCCTCCAACTACACGGAAGTGTACGTCAAGCCCTGCAAAAGCCATGCTGTATATCCTCTGCTCGTTATTCTGGTATGACGGACGGGGGTCCTGCGAAATGCACCCTTTTAGTGCATCGAGCTTTTCAGTCGGAACAAGGCTGCAAAACTCATCGGGAATCTCAACTTCAAGCTTTCTTTCCGGAACGGTTTCCGTATATGCGCCACGCGCATCTACATGGCAGTCGGCATACGGAATATACGGTTTTATATCGTATATCGGGGTCATGTCAAGCAAATCGGCACCGCTTACTATGATAACACTTCCCAGCTTCTCATCCCGCTCTATCCGTTCAAGCTTTACCGAGGAAAGCCCGAGGCTGTTCGGGCGAAATGGTGAACGGCTTGCAAACACTCCGATTCTCTCATTTCCGCCAAGGCGCGGAGGGCGAACGGTAGGCGACCAGGTTTCTCTGTGAGCTTCTGAAAAATCGAATATCAACCATAGATGAGAAAAGCCTTCTATCCCGCGAAGTGCATCATCGTTTCTGAATTCCTCTTCAAAAATGATTTTTGCCAAGATTTCCGGGACAAGCCCACTCTGACGCGGAATACCGAACTTCTCATCAAAATCGCTTCTTATGTACGCAATAGGTGTTATATCTCTCTTTTTCATAAGCGAATTCTCTCTTTGAAATTAATTTTCGGCTTTGATTTTAACTTTTTCACGCGGTGCATATCTTCCAATATAATCTAAAAACTCGCGTTTTTGTTTCTCAGATTCGAAGCTTCTCTTCGGAAAGTAAAATGCTTTGCGCTTTGTCAAAAACACATAATAGCTGTTTTCTGACTCTCTCACAGAATAAACATCCTGCCACGCAAGGCGTGTTTCGCCCGAATTTGAGATTTGGAGAATCTCATCCTCATTGACAACGAGATTAAGCTCACTCGATGTTCCAAATGCACCAAACCGTCGGTTAGCACGCTTTATGACGCTTCTTTTTTGAAAATGCTTTATTATCGGGCAGACGATAACAGCAAATAAAATTCCGATTAAAATATTATGCACAAAGCCTGCAAGGGTTGCTCCAAACGCAACAGATAGCGCAACTGACAAAACCGTCGTTGCGAGCTTTGTCTGAAACCAGCAAAGCTCGGCATAGTCCTCTGCTCTGAAATCTGTGTTGAAATTCATTTTTAAATCCTCTCTTCCATTTTTTCTTTTATAATCTTTTTTATACAAACAGCATCTGCACGGCCATGAAGAATTCGCATACATTGCCCTGTCAGATAAGCCAGCGCTTCAGTTTTTCCCTTTTTATAGTCTGAAAATGCTGCCGTGTTTTTCGAAATAACATCCGACACGGTTTGCAAAAGAAGCGCAGTATCCGATATAACCTCATATTCCCTTGCATATTCCACAGCACTTCCGCCGTTTAAAATAAGTTTTTCTATAACAGCCTTTGCACTCTGCCTGTTTATCTTCCCTTCCAGGCAAAGCTCCGATACCTTACAAAGCTCATCCGGGCTCATCAGGCTCTCGGAAATTGAGAGGCTCTTCTTTGAAAGGATTGAGGAAACCTCACCTACAAGCAGCTTTGCACATTCCGAAGCCTCGGTACCTGCATCACAGCACGCATCAAAAAAAGCGGACATTTCAACATCCGAAAGAATTATCTCCGTATCATTGTCCGACACATTCAGCTCCTTGTATCTCGCTCTGCATGAGAGCTCGGTTTCGGGAAGTTCTTTTCTCAATTTTTCAACAAAGATCTCCGGAATTACATATGTAGGAATGTCGGGGTCCGGCATAAACTTATAATCAGGAACGCTCTCCTTGCTTCGCATAACAAAAGAGTTTTTCTTTTCATCATCCCATCTGCGGGTCTCAGCGGCGATTTCTTTGCCTGAGTTGCGAAGCTGAATCTGCCTTGCTATTTCATATTCAACTGCGCGAAACGCCCCTGAAAAGCTGTTTATATTCTTCATTTCAACTCTCTGGTTGAGGCTTAAATCTCCCGCTTTACGTGTTGATACGTTAACATCGCACCGAAGCTGACCTTGCTCCATTCTGCATTCGGAGATTCCTGCTCGAATCACTGCGCGTCTGAGCGTTTCGAGAAAATCGCGCACCTCACCTGCACTATGAAATCCGGGGCGAGTGACTATCTCAATTAACGGAACACCTGCACGGTTAAAATCCACTCCGGTTTTGCCGTTTTCCATATGAACAAGCTTTCCGGCATCCTCTTCAAGGTGAACCTGTTCTATTTCGATTTTTTTGACCTCACCGCCGCTAAAATACTCAAAACTACCGTTTTTGCCTATGGGATGCTCTCGCTGTGAGGTCTGATAGCCTTTTGGCAAATCGGGATAAAAGTAATGTTTCCTGCACTGCGCGCTCTTATTTGCAACTTCGCACCGCAATAATATCGCTGCCAAAACCGCAAGCTCAACTGCCTTTTTGTTAGTTGAAGGCAACGCTCCCGGCTGACCTGTGCAAACCGGGCATATGCGCGAATTCGGAGAGCCTGCGAAAGTGTTCTTGCAGCTGCAAAAAAGCTTTGTTTCTGTTTTTAGCTCTACATGTATTTCAAGCCCGATAACTGCTTCAAAACTCATCGCGCCACCTCCCTTTCAAGAAGCTCCGCAATCCTGAGAAGAAGAAAGTCACGCCTTTTTCCTGCCATAAGCTGAACGGACACCGGCATACCGTTTTTATCCTTCCCGTAAGGAATTGAAATTGCAGGTATGCCTGCAAAATTTGCAGCAACTGTATATTTGTCCGGATGGAGAGCATCTGTCTTTCCAAGTTTGGGAACACCGAAATCGCAAAGCGGCGAGAGAACAATATCTGCCTCTGATAGCAGACTATGGATTTCTTCAGATGTCTTTTTTCGCACAGCCTCCGCAGCAGCGTAGAAATCATCATAGTTTTCGCTCTTCAAAACAAAATTCCCAAACTCTATCCGCCTTGCAACCTCTGCACCAAAGAATATATCACGCGTTTTTAAAACGTTGCTGCCGTCACCGCCGTACTTAATCCCATCATACCGAGCGAGATTTGACATCGCCTCGGCACACGAAATAATGTTATAGCTCTCATCGTGCTTTTGTTTTGAAAACACGCTCCTGCAAAGCCTCTTTGCACCAAGGCGTTCCAAGGTTTTTGCACATTCGAGCAAACGCTCTTGAATAAAAGGCTCTGAAGCTTCCATATCCTTTTCAGAAAAAGTAAATGTGATCCCCGAGAGATTGTAAAGCACATCTACCTCACACCTCACATTGCACGAGGTCATATCCTTTTGGTCCTTTCCAAACAGGAAAGGCGAAAGCATTGCGGCATCTGCTGCTGTTTTCGTAATTATCCCGACCGTGTCCATTGACGAAGCATATGAAATAAGGCCAAAGCGCGAAATCGCACCGTACGTCGGCTTAAAACCAACACATCCGCAAAAAGATGCCGGAAGCCGAGCCGAGCCTCCCGTGTCAGACCCTATTGCCCAGGTACAAAGCCCTGCTGTGACAGCCGCAGCCGAGCCTGAGGATGAGCCGCCGGGAGGGTATTCTTCGTTAATAGGGTTTTTACACTGCCCAAAAGCAGAGTTTTCTCCGAAAGCGCCCATCCCAAACTCGTCAAGGTCTGTTTTGCCGATTATAATGCCACGGTTTTGCTTTATCTTCTTCACGACTGTTGCGTCGTATGTCGGAACATATTTTGAAAGCATATTTGATGCACATGTCGTTCTTATTTTTTCCGTGCAGATATTATCCTTTACGCCTATGCACAAGCCGGTCATGAAATTAGCCGAGCCTTCGGCAAAAAGCATATCTGCCTTCTCCGCCTGTTCCATAGCTTTTTCACAACAAAGCGTTATATATGCCTGCAAGTGAGGGTTTTTATTTTCAGCCCGCGCGATATACTCCCCCGAAAGCTCACGCGCCGATATCTCTTTTTTTAAAAGCTTTTTCGAAAGCTCAACGGCTGTCATATCACAAAGCTTCAACTTTAAACACCACGCACTTTTTCTGTAATTATATATCCATCGTCGGAATTTGGGACATTATCCCAAAAACCGCCTTTGTCGCAAGGCTGTGGAATATCCTCGCGGAGCTCTTCAAGCTCTACCGAAAAATCTTCCTTAAGCATCAGCATCCTCCAACATCTGCAAGAACTCATCCTCCGAAATGACCGGCACTCCAAGCTCGTTTGCCTTTTTCAGCTTTGAACCTGCACTCTCCCCTGCTACTACAAAAGACGTTTTCTTCGAAACTGAGGAGGATGTTTTACCTCCAAGGCGTTCTATTCTCTCCTCTGCTTCCTGACGCGTAAATTTTTCAAGAGCGCCCGTGAGAACAAAGGTTTTGCCGGCAAAGGCATCTCCGCTCTCAACAAGGTTCTTCATATTAACGCCTGCAAGGCGCAGCTTTTCTATGAATTGGCGCGACGAGGAAAGTGCATACCATTTTTTAATACTTTTAGCCATCGCATCACCTACGTCATATATGCCCGTAAGCTCAGCTTCCTCCGCCTCAAAAAGAGCATCGAGCGTTTTAAAATGAGCCGAAAGCACCTTTCCCGCCTTTTGCCCTACATGACGGATGCCAAGCGCAAAAACAAGGCGAGATAAGTCGTTTTGCTTGCTTTTTTCTATTGCAGCTATAAGGTTTTGGGCGGATTTTGCGCCCATTCGCTCAATTTTCGCAACATCGTCCGCTTTAAGCGAATATATATCCGCAGCATCTGCTATTAATGAACGGTCAACAAGCTGTTCTATAACCGCAGGGCCCATACCGTCAATATCCATCGCATCACGTGATGCAAAATGGATTATGTTGCGAAGCCTTTGCGCCGGGCATTCTGTATTCACGCATCGCACAGCCGCCTCGCTCTCTTCGGAAAAGACAGGCGCGCCACAGACAGGACAGACCTCGGGCATATAAAACGTACGCTCGCTGCCATCGCGTTTTTCGTGGACAACACCGACTATTTCGGGAATAATGTCGCCTGCTTTCTGGACAATGACAGTATCCCCTATTTTTATATCCCTCTCATTTATAAAATCGCGATTGTGAAGAGTTGCACGGCTGACCGTAACGCCTGATACGTGCACCGGAGAAAGAACTGCATTTGGAGTGAGAACGCCTGTCCGCCCGACCTGCAAAACAATATCAAGAAGCTTTGTTTGCTTCTGTTCCGGCGGATATTTGTATGCCGCTGCCCATTTGGGAAACTTCGTGGTTCTTCCGAGTGTTTCGCGCATTGAGAGCTTGTTCACCTTAAGCACCGCACCGTCTATCTGGAACGGAAGCTCATCACGAAGGCTTCCAAGCCGCTCAACCTCGGCAAAGGCTTCCTCAGCGGTTTTATATACGTTGAAATACGGACTTACCGGAAACCCTAGCGAGCTGAGATATTGAAGCGACTGTGAGTGAGTTTCAAACGTCTTATCATTTGCAAGCTGAACATTAAAAACTATAATATCAAGCCCTCGCTCTGCGGCAATCTTTGAGTCAAGCTGCCGAAGCGAGCCTGCCGCCGCGTTTCTCGGGTTTGCAAATAGCGGCTCTCCTGAAAGCTCGCGCTCTTCATTGAGGCAAAGAAAGGTTTCTCTCGGCATATACACCTCGCCTCGTACTATAAGGCGCGATGGGGCGTTTTCTATCCTCTGCGGAAGTGTTTTTATGGTTTTTATGTTATGTGTGACATCCTCACCCGTAATTCCGTCACCACGAGTCAGGCCCTGATACAGAATGCCGTTTCTGTACTCAACTGCAACTGAAAGCCCATCAATTTTGAGCTCAACTGCATACTCTGCCTCAGGCTCAACCGCACGGACACGGGCATCAAAATCGAGAATCTCCTCTTTTGAAAAAACATCCTGCAAGCTATCCATCTGCACCTCATGCCGCACCTCTGCAAATGCAGACACAGCAGCACCGCCGACCTTCTGTGTGGGAGAGTCAGGCGTGATAAGCTCGGGATGTTCTTTTTCAATCGCTTTCAAACGGCGAAGCAGCATATCATACTCATAGTCTGATATGCTCGGAGCATCTTCTATATAATATCGCCTGTTGTGCTCAGAAAGCTCTGCTCTTAAAGCCTCTATTTCTCTTTTAATGTCTTCCATTACAAAAACCGCCCGCTTCGTATTTGATAGTATTATATCAAATATAAAGCGGTTTTAAAAGAGTTTTTGTTATTTGTTGTATAAAATCTTCGGAATCTCTCCCACTATAACAGTTTCTGCAACACATATGCTTGTTCCGACATCAACTCCCACCTCATGTCCGGAAAGCATCATCCCTGATTCTATCGAAAAATCAAGCATTATTTTGTAATTTGTCTGGTTGATTCCCGCAGAGGTAAATGAGGTTGAAAAATTACTGTCCACACCCGATACCCAATAAATCCTGAATTCCAGCATCGGTCCTCTGCCGGTCAGAAAATCTATTCCTGTAAGACTTCCGAGCGGAATGTATATATTGTCATCCGTTCTTTTGAGCATAATGTCGGAAAGCTCGTTTGATATGCGAAGCTTTAAGAGATTTAACTTCTGCGTATCGCTGCTGATTGAGCTCACCCTTCCGGAAGAATCTTTTTCAATCGTGATTATGTTGCGATAATCTCCGCCCTGCGTCAGCTCCTTCTCAACGACATTTCCCACTATGTCATATGCGATGCTTTCAATCTCGGATTTTGCAACCTCGCGGAGCATATCTGAGGTTTTTCCCCACATAATGAAAACAACACAAACGAAGAGAAGCATTGTAAAAACCAAAAGCAGCAGCTTCCTTAATTTTGCTTTTTGCTTTTTGTGCCGTGGTCTGATTTCAAGCCTCATTCTTTTCACCTACAAAAATATATGTATAAAAGTATATTGGAAAAACCCTGCCTTTATATCACGAATTTCTTCATCTGTTGAACACATAAAAAAGAATTGTGTGTTTACTTTTGTGGTAAAATGCATTATAATACTGTTTATTCAAATATACGAGTAAGGAGAAATACCATGGAAATTTCATCATTGCAAAAAGCAAGATATGAATACACTCCCAAGCTTCCCGAGATGCTCAAAAACGGCATCTCAAACATCAGCGTTAAGGAAGGCAACGAAACCCGGAGCGTGGCTGATTGTGAAAAAATTAATGCCCTCTTCCCCAACACCTACGGAAAAAAAGAGATTATTTTCCAAAACGGCAAAAACAACTCCGAACATAAAAAGCAGGTAGTTGGTGTTATTCTTTCAGGGGGACAGGCTCCCGGTGGCCACAATGTCATTTGCGGTCTTTATGATGCTTTGAAATCAACAAACCCGGAGAACACTCTCTACGGCTTTAAGAACGGCCCGAGCGGGCTTCTTGATGATGACTATATTATTTTTGACGATGAATATATTGATGCTTTCAGAAATACCGGTGGCTTTGACATTATCGGTTCAGGCAGAACAAAACTCGAAACAAATGATCAGTTTGCAATCGTCGCTGAGGTTTGCAAAAAGCACGGCATCACAGCTATCGTAATCATCGGCGGTGACGACTCCAACACAAACGCCGCAGTTCTCGCTGAGTATTTTGCCGCTACAAACGCCGGCGTTCAGGTAATCGGCTGCCCGAAAACGATTGACGGCGACCTCAAAAACGAAGACATTGAATGCTCCTTCGGTTTTGATACTGCTACAAAAACGTACAGCGAATTAATCGGCAATATCGAGAGAGATGCAAACTCCGCAAAGAAATACTGGCATTTTGTTAAGGTTATGGGCCGCTCAGCTTCTCATGTTGCTTTGGAGTGTGCTCTTAAAACACAGCCGAATATATGCCTCATTTCCGAGGAAGTTGCAGCGAAGAAAATGTCACTTTCAGAAATTGCTGATTTCATTGCTGATTCCGTTGCAAAAAGAGCTGCAAACGGAATGAACTTCGGTGTCGCTATTATCCCCGAGGGTGTTGTTGAGTTTGTTCCCGAATTTTCGGTTTTAATTTCTGAGATTAACGAGTTACTTGCAGGCAAAAAAGCTGATGAGTTTAATTCCCTCCCGTCCTGGTCGGAAAAATATGCTTTTATTGAGCGTGGCTTGTCAAAAGACTCTATGAGCGTATTTTCAATACTTCCTCAGGGCATTCAGCAGCAGTTGTTTTTAGAGCGTGACCCTCACGGAAACGTTCAGGTCTCTCTTATTGAGTCTGAAAAGCTCTTCTCCGCTCTTGTTAAGGATAAGCTGGATGCAAAAAAAGCCGCAGGAAAATATAACGGCAAATTCAGCCCCATTCATCACTTCTTCGGCTATGAGGGCAGATGTGCTTTCCCGTCAAACTTTGATGCTGATTACTGCTACTCGCTCGGTTATAACGCATTTATGCTCATACAGTATGGCTACAACGGTTATCTCTCAAAAATTTCGAATCTTTCAAAACCCGCTAACGAATGGGTTGCAGGCGGTATGCCGATAACGAAGATGATGAATATCGAAAGAAGACACGGCGAGGATAAGCCGGTTATCAAAAAGGCTCTTGTTGAGCTTTCCGGCAAACCCTTTAAGTACTTTGAAGCTCGCCGAAATAAGTGGGCGGTTGAGACCTGCTATGTCTTCCCCGGCGCTATTCAGTACTACGGTCCTACTGAGGTATGTGACATCACAACGGTAACCCTTGCCCTTGAACATGAATAATTTTAAAATAAAGGGGCAAAAAGTGAACGGATAGTGGATTTAACTCTTTGCAAAAAATAAATAAAATAGCATCAGGAGGTGGCTGAAATGGATTTATCAAAAACCGGAAGTTTGATTGCCCGACTCAGACAGGAAAAGAGTCTCACTCAAAAAGAGGTTGCAGATAAATTGGGCATCTGTGCAAAAACTGTTTCAAAATGGGAGACAGGCCACGGATTTCCTGATGTTGTTTTTATTTCTCAGCTGTCACAAATATTTCAGGTTGACCCATGCAAATTGCTTGAAGGAGAAATGCCAAAAATAAAACCGGAGGCCGGCAATATGAAAAGAACAAAATTTTATGCTTGCCCTCATTGCGGCAGCATTATGCAAGGTACGGGAAACTGTGAGATTACATGCTGTGGCAAGCAGCTGGAGCCTTTGCAACCAAAAGTTCCAGACGATAAACACAGTATAAAAATATCTGAAATAGAGGATGATTTTTATATTGAGTTTAATCACGAAATGACAAAGGAGCTACATATTTCTTTTGTTTGCTATGTTCGTTTCGACTGAGCTCTGACGGTGCGGCTCTATCCCGAGCAGGAAGCTGCTGGGCGCTGCCCGCAAATGTATACCGGCAAACTCTACTATTACTGCAATAATCACGGTTTGTTCGAGTGTAAAGCATAATCACCTTTCATCGGTCGAAACCTCAGAAAGCTGTATGCAAAATATACATCGAAATTGGAAAATGACAGAGGTATCATATGCAATTTACAGATGCACGAAAGTATAGAAAACAAATTAAAAGCCTCTACAAATCTGCCTTCCCAGCAAACGAACGTGCGCCGCTTTTTTTGCTGTTCAAAAGATGTGGCAACGGCAGGAATTTCTTTTATGCCGTCTTGGAGAAAGACGAGTTTATAGGCTTACTTTACACCATAACGCACGAAAAAATGGTGTATGTCTTCTTCCTCGCCGTTACCGAAGAAAAGCGTGGCAAAGGCTATGGCAGTGAGATGTTAGAAAAAATCAAGAAACTGCATGGGGGTAAAACCGTCACACTTATGATTGAGGATACCGAAGACACAAGCGCAGATAACCTTTACGAACGCAAAAAAAGGCTCAAATTTTACGAGCGAAACGGCTTTTTAAGGCTTCCTATAAAGATTAACGAGGCAGGAGTGGGCTATGAGCTTATGGGAACCGACACGACTGTTACGCAAGCAGACTTTTTAGCGCTTATGAAGGACTATCTAGGCAGCTTTTTGTTTAAAATACTTTACAGAAAAAACAAGTTAGCGTAGTACATGAATACATTTGAGAGGATATATCAAGTAGTTAAGAGTATCCCCAAAGGCAAAGTTGCAACTTATGGACATGTAGCAACTCTTGCAAGCAATCCCCACTGG
>JAZRPO010000067.1:0-1713 GCA_045649265.1 Eubacteriales bacterium | reverse complement strand
TCTTCTTCCTTTGACGAAAGTCCGAGAGCAAAAAGAATCTTATCCAGCCTGCGCTTGGCATTCGGATAGTTTATCCCGAGAGACGCCTGCACATCCTTGAGGCTTCCTCTGCATCTTAAAAACTCAATAAGAAAAGCATATTCGCCATCATCGAGTTTATCGAAGATGCTTGCCTTGAATTTGCTTTTAAGCTCCATTCCGCAGCTTTCACAAGTCAGACAAGTAATATTAAGCTTTCCTTTGCATGCGGGGCATTCTGATAAAATTTTATTCATCATTAATCACCTCTGTCTGTATAGTAACATAGTAACAAATATTTGTCAATATAGTATTTAAATTATTTTTACTATTTACAAAATGAAATAAAAATTCTTTAGTTAAATATTCAATAGACATAACTTGACGATTTTATGAAAATGAATTATAATAAATCTTGCGAGTAGGTCGGACAGTCGCGTGCGTCTATGCCGAAAGGTGACGTATGAGGAAAGTCCGAGCTCCACAGGGCAAGGATAACGGGTAACGCCCGCCGAAGGCGACTTCAGGAAAAGTGCAACAGAGATATACCGCCATGCGTGCCTCTTAAAACAGGCTCAAAGCTATAAGAGCTTTGGTATGGTAAGGGTGGAAACGTGAGGTAAGAGCTCACGGGTGAGCAGGGAACTGACTCATCCTGCAAACTCTATCCGGAGCAACACCGCATAGGAGGACTTAAGGCCGGCCCGGCTGTCCTCGGGAAGGTGGCTTGAGCGCCGCGGCAACGCGGCGCGTAGATAGATGGCTGTCTAAGACAGAACTCGGCTTACAGGCCTGCTCGCTCATTTTTATATGAACAGGGAAGGCTTTTGATTAATGAAATCTGATAAAAAAATTCTGATTGCTTTTTTTCTCAACGGCTTCTTCTCTCTGATAGAATTTATCGGAAGCGCAATTACGGGCAGTGTGGCTGTTTTTTCTGATGCGATTCATGATTTCGGAGACTGTGTGAGCATTGGAGTTTCGTACATTCTTGAAAAAGTGAGCAAGAAACCTCCGGATAACTCCCATACTTACGGATATCTGAGATATTCTTTGCTTGGAAGCATCATAACAACCGTTGTTCTTCTTGCAGGCTCGCTTGCAGCATTCATAAATTCAATAAAGAGGATTATAAATCCTATTGAGATAAATTACGACGGAGTTATCCTCCTTGCGGCATTCGGAGCCTGCGTAAACTTCATTGCCGCATATTTTACACACGGCGGAAACTCTCTTAATCAGAAAGCGGTTAATCTTCATATGCTTGAAGATGTTCTGGGTTGGATTGTAGTTCTTGTCGGCGCGGTTGCAATGAAGTTTACGAAGCTTTATGTGATTGACCCGATTCTTTCTATTTTAGTCGCAATATTTATCTTTGCAAACGCAATTAAAAATCTCAAATCAGCCATTGATATATTTCTCGAAAAAACTCCGGGTGGAATTGATGTTGAGGAAATAAAACAGCATCTTCTGAGGATTTCGGATGTTTTGGATGTTCACCATATCCACATAAGAACCATTGACGGGTATCTGAACTATGCAACGCTTCATGTCGTTGCGGAAGGTAAAGCCTCGAAGGTCAAAAGTCAAGTGAAAGAAGAGCTTGCGGAACACGGAATTTCTCACGCAACCGTCGAGATAGAAGAGCCGGGAGAGATATGCTCAGAGCCTGTTTGCAAGGTGGAGCATAAAGAG